>JAQXFF010000053.1 GCA_029250425.1 Candidatus Thalassarchaeaceae archaeon
AAACATGGCTCCCCCGCCTGAAGTGAATGTCCCCCTCGATTTCAGCGATAGTGTCTTTTCTCGCATTGTCAATACTCACGGAATTCACGACCCCCCAACGTTCCTTTCTTTCGCAAGCAATTATGATGCAGATGATAATGGCTACCTACGCCAAAGTGAATTGGAAAGGGCAGCCATTGAATATACAGAGGGGGGACACAATCATTTGCTAACTTCGAACGCATTTTCCGATGAACAACTGCTCGCAGGTGGCTGGACACAAGAGCAGATTGATGCTGCACGTGCAAGTGGTCAGATTTGATACGGGTGCTGCTCATGACTGAGGACTTACCGCGGATTGCAATCCCCGGCCCAGAGGCAGACTCTACTGAAAAGATGGTGTTTTTGCAAGAGCAAATCGTCAATTTCTTGCGACAATATTCAATGCCATTGATCGAAGTTTCTCTGGTATTTTCCAAGTATACCCGACAATTGACCGAAGCTCTCACAATCCAAGCAGAATCTGAGGGTGAAACATTGCCTGATATATTGTCTCAACCTTGGCCCGTATTGGGAGAAAATGAAGATTCAGAGAAAAAGGGCCCTCCCTTAGAAACAGTCCTTGAGAATCTTGATGATGATCGGATGGATATCCTTGATACAATTTTGCGTTCATCCATGGTGGCCACAGAAATGCCTCTCGTCGATGCTTTGATGCAATTGCGACAATGGGAGCATTTGGCTCGAAACCAATTGTCAGATTCTCAAGGGGCTGGACAACTTTTTTCGCCGCTTGAAATACCAGAGGAGTGGTGATTAATTCACCCATTCGCGAATCCGACGCTTATTTTCAGATTCGGATACTGCAATCATGGCTACTCTATATGCATCAAAAATTGACCATGCCCAAAGTACAGGCCAAAGAAGAACGGTCAATACAAGAGGCAATTGCAACAATGTCCAATCAAATCCTTTCTGATGCTGACGATTGAAATGTTGGCCCAAGAAAAAGAACGGAATGACTGCCAGTGCTCCAGCAATGAGCGGTTTTAGCGAACCCCATGCACCAACACCTGCCGTTAGTTCCGTCCAAATGATTCGTATTGCTCCGAGTGTGTTGCGCAGACGTCCCTTTGAAGGTGTTGAATCGCTAGCGGCCAATGTGACCACCAAATCATCATCTTCGCCCATTGACATTGCCTCCCCAACCTTTCCTATCAGTCCATCTTGTTCAATGCTATGCCATTCTTGTGTAGATTATCGCCAACCACCGGGTCGTTCAGCAATTTGGTTTGATTGACTAATCACTCGGTACCATTGTAGTGCAACAAGTGTGTCGAGAACTACAATTCCCCACAAAACGTAGTGAAATGGGATTCCTGAACGTGTAACGATACTGGTACCATCCGCAGTAAATTGAATGGCGATGATGCTTGTTAAAATTGCAGCGATCACGATTGTCCACATTCGTCTTTTTCGCGAAAACATACTTTGCTCCTCAAAAGTTTCAGGCAATACACGCATTCCCAAAACCACACGCAACCAAACGGGCAATAGGCGGCGGAAATTATTGAGTGATTGTGAACAAATCCAAAGGCCAAATCCCGCGCCGATTAGAATCCCTGTTCGTGTACCCATTCCACCAT
The DNA here is from genome assembly GCA_029250425.1 of Candidatus Thalassarchaeaceae archaeon. Lineage (GTDB taxonomy): Archaea > Thermoplasmatota > Poseidoniia > Poseidoniales > Thalassarchaeaceae > MGIIb-P. The sequence goes on from JAQXFF010000053.1 coordinate 1,626, forward strand.
CCTCCATGGCATCGAGTACAGCGGTGATGAAAGCAGTTGCACCTGCTGCATAAGTAAGGGCATCAGCCAGAATCAGACTCCCATCTGCACCATCTCGGCCAGATTGGTCTTCAAAGCGATTCATGCTGTCACGATGGGCTTTGAGTTCCAACTCCCCTTCGTCCATGTCCCGGTTGGCTGAGGCCACACCCATAATTGCTATGTCCATTGAGCAGGCGTTTCGCCCCAATGGAGGCGCGAATATGGCTGACCGGATTCGAACCGTTCGGCGGACATTCAGAGAATCCTTCAAAATTGTTGGTTGAAAGGATTCTTGACACAACTCAAACATTTGACGTCAAAGAGATTCTACCATATGGTTTGGAATCTAATCAAGTCGAGGTGACCTTTTGTGGTCAAGTCTTGACAGTTGACGAGGCTGGTAGTCGAACGAGCCTTGAACACTTGTCGGATATTGATGCTGTCATCCATGTCGGGTTAAATGAAAACGCAAAGAAAATTCGATTTGAGATGTGTGCAATCAATGTGTTGGATTTCAGAATTCCAGATAATAGTGGGCGTCAGGTTTCTGAAAGTTTTGTAGAGCAATCGGGACTTGCATTATTGCATAGTACGGCACATCGACCCTCGATCACCCATGCATTTTCTGAAAATAATGTAGTTGAAATCAGTGAAGATTGCGGACAATTTGTTTGCAATGAAACATATTATCGGACATTGAATACAATCGAAAAAAATGGGTTGCAATCAAGAGGCCGCGCCCTGCCCGCAATTTTCGTTCACATCCCACCATTTGAATGGGTCTCTGAGGAAGAGCAGTTGCAAATTTTGTGTGAGCTGGGCGCGCGTATTGTGCAGAAACCAGTAGTGAATGTTGTTGGCGGTGTTCTCGTTAATTCTAATCAACAGATATTGGCTTGCCAAAGGGGAACTGGTCAAGTGATGGCTGGTTATTGGGAATTCCCTGGTGGCAAAGTGGATGCTGGAGAAACTCAATCGGAAGCGCTGAAACGTGAATTGAATGAAGAGCTGGAATTGGATCTTGAAATTGGTCACCACCTCGCAACCATCGAGCATGATTACGGTGCGATGATTGTCAGTATTGCTTTCTTTTCATGCCCATTCGATGAGGAAAAAATCATCTCAAATGTTCACGATGAATGTCGTTGGATTTCAGCATCCGAAGTGAATTTATTGAATTGGCTTCCAGCGGACATTGATTTTGTCGAGAAATTAGCAGGAAAAGGTTTTGAGACGCTCTAATCTTCTGTTTTAAAAGTGGCATTTCCCTTATGATCAAACCACTCTGCAGCACTTCCATCAGAATGCATACTCAATTCATCGGCAACAGTTCGTGGCACCTCCTGTCGTCCTGAATGCCATGTAGCCTCTTGCATCCAGTCTATCAAATCGTTGCATTCCATTTCAACTTCAATGGTTCCTCCGACAGTTCTTTCTGATTCGAGAACAAATGCAACTTTTCCAGATAGCGCAGCTTGGCGTGATATGAGAAAAGTTGTTGAATTCGCTTGGAGATTGAGCGACATGGCATCCAGTGCAGTATCGAGAATTCGTTGCCCTTTGAGTAATTCAAGGAATACATCGGGCGAAACTCCTTCACAAACAAGGTCGACAGCACCTCTCTTCACGGGAAATTCTTCGGTTTCAGGCACATTGTCGGCAGAAAAATCGGGGAATATTTTCAGCACGGCATCTAAACATCTTTGCCCAATTTCATGTGGCATCACGCAAGTTGAAACTGTGATGTCTGGCGCGAGTGTCATGGTGAACACTCCGCGTTGCTCAAAGGCACTCTTTTTCGCTTTCGGGCACGTAACCTTGACACCCATCGGATGTTGTGGGCAACCATGGAACCTACATCCGTGGTTGCTACTGTCATCCCCACTTGGCAGGAAGTCACGCATATTGAACGGTGTATTCGAAGTTTGATGGAGCAGACTTATCCACCTCATCTACACAAAATATTGGTGGTGGATGGAGGATCTACAGATGGCACGGTGGGCATTGTCGAGAGACTCGCTGAAGAGAGTGTAAATGCGGGTGGACCTACGATAACGTTGATTGAAAACCCATTCAAATATGTATCTCATGCCAGAAACATAGCGCTAGAACATTTGGATCGCGGGGTGGAATTCATCCTTGAAATGATAGGACATGCTTGGGTGCCCCCTGATCACCTTGAAGTTCGAGTAGCCCGTTTTCAAGCGATTGAATCTAAATTGGGTTCACCATTGGGTGGGCTTGGAGCCAAAGTCATTGAATCTGATCTACCCAAGGGGAAAGTTGCCGATTGGATTGAGGTCTCACTTTCATGTCCTCTAGGTGGCTCAGGTCAGTTCGCCCGATTTTCTAAAGAAGAACCCACGAAAATCCCCCCGTTTACATTGTATCGCCGCGAGGCCGTAGAGGATGTGGGGGGTTGGAATGAGGAATTTATTACTACACAGGATAGTGAAATCAATCTGAGATTAATTGGAAATGGCTGGCCTCTCTGGAGGACTCCGGAAACATATGTTCGGATGGCAAAACGTAGTACTGTGAAACAATGGTGGAGGATGGGTTACCGTTATGGTTTCTGGCGAATGAAACATATTATTGATGCCAAATCGAGAATTAGAATTGGAGAGTTCTTGCCGTTAATAGGCCTTTTAATGGTCTTTGGTTTTGCGATTGATGGGCAATCTACGTTTGTTTTACCCAATTCCATTTGGCCAATTATTGCCTATTTTTCAGCATTGTTTACAGTTGGGACAGGCGAAGCCATACGGGCGAAAAACGCCTCCTTAATTTGGGGCGTCCCTACCTTACTTTTTCTGCTTCACACCTCATTTAGTATTGGTTTATTTTCGGGCGTTTTCCGTTCCGGAAAGCCACCAAATGATCGGGTTAATTAGCGGGGAAGCCAATCGGTTCCTTGAAATCCAAATCGGAGATGGTTAAATCATGGCGAGTGAAAAAAACCAACTCAATGCTTGGATTCTTCTTGCAGCGCCCATCTTTGTGTTTGTATCAGTGTACCAATTAATTCCGGCGATTTCAGAGCATTTGATTACGGATTGGATTGGCCTGACAATCTATCTCGCTGTCGCAGTGTTAATTGGGTTTTACCTATTCCGAAATTCTCGAATGGTACGTGATCATGAATGGCACCGTCGTAAGCATATCAAACGACTTCAGAAGGATTATGCAGCCGAAGATCGCGGTGTCTGGTCCAAGGCTGATTTGGCAATGTCGGAATTGGAGGCTGATGCCCGAGGTATTGAAATGGGGCAAATGTCTCAAAAGGCATTACAGCGATTAGATGGAAACATTTCTGAATTGACCGGTGAACGATTGACCTCTGAAATTGGGAGTGAAGAAACCAATCACGATGATGTCACATTGTTTTCTGAATCTGAACATGTTCGTCGTTCGACAGCACGTGTGACTGGGGAAAGTGGACCCGTTGAATCTGTGCAGGGTGTAACTCACACCCAGTCTGCTCCTGAAAAGGGTATAATCGGTGGGGTTTTAGACAAACTAAAGGATACAACAAGTCAGCAATCGACACCCATTGAGTCTTCATCCTCCACAGAATCAGAGTCTGTATCAGACGATTGGTATTCTCAAGAAATGCGCGGGGTGGCTACAGTTGGCGTATCCAATACGGCGGCATCTGCAAAGACGGGCAATACGTGTACCAGTTGTGGGCATGGCAATCCAGAATCAGAATCTTACTGTGAAAATTGTGGAAACAAGCTCTGATACTCGAACGTCGGGTTGAAGAACAGGTGTCAGGACGCGAGGATAACGGGGTGTTCGTAGATGGTGGAGAAGCGCGACTACTACGAGGTTCTAGGTGTTGAGAAGGACGCCAGTGATGGCGACCTGAAGAAAGCCTTCCGTAGTTTGGCTAGAAAACACCACCCCGACAAGAATCCTGATGATTCAGAAGCAGAGCATTTGTTCAAGGAAGTTCAGGAGGCTTATGCCGTATTATCCAATCCTGATCAACGCCGACAATACGACATGTTCGGCCACGATTCCCCAGGCGGTTCACCGTTCGGCCCGGGGGGCTTTCAAGGTGTTAACATCAATTTAGATGACCTGTTTGGTGGTGGTGGATTTGAATCAATTTTCTCAGGAATGTTTGGAGGTGGGCGTGCATCACGAGGTCGTAGAGGTAGCGATGTATTATTGCGTCAGCCGATTACTCTTGAGGAAGTTTTTACTGAGGCTGAAATCGAGGTGTCAGCGAAACTCTCAGCATCTTGTGAATCGTGTAATGGAACAGGTGCTAAATCACCAGACGACATTCAAACATGCTCGACTTGTGAAGGCCAAGGAAGAATTGTTCAACAAGCACGCGTAGGGCCCTTTGTCCAGCAAATGGTTTCTGATTGTCCTGATTGTAATGGTCAAGGTAAAGCAATTCGCAACCGTTGCTCGTTGTGTCGTGGAACGGGTTCAACCAAGCGCGAACAAAAACTTCGCATTCAAATTCCAACGGGTGCGGAAGATGGGCTCCGTCTTCGTCACCGTGGCAAGGGTGAACATATTGTGAATGGCCAAGCCGGAGATTTGTATATTCAATTCGAGGTCACTCCCCATGCTTGGTTTGAGAGAGACGGTCCAGATCTCATCATGGCTCTACCATTGGGTTATCCTGAAATGATGTTGGGGACGAAAGTGGAGTTGCCTCATATCGATGGGAATCCACTGGTAATCGATGTGCCTGCGGGCGCCAAACCAAGTGAAACTTTACTGATCAGAGGCCGTGGAATGCCCTATCGTCGTGGACGTGGTAGAGGGGATGTTACTGTGTTGCTGAAATTACATGTACCTGAAAAATTCGACAAGACAATGGTTTCAACACTTGAGGAAATGCTCCCTTCATTTGGGTTGCCAATTGAAGATGTTGAAGATGCAGTTAGGCGTGAGGCTGAAGATCGCCGGAACTGAATTATTCCTCGTTCATTAGAAGTGCACGAGCTGGAATGGCTGCGAGAGGTTTCCCGTCCACAAGTCCCGAGAGGTGTAAATCGAGTCCGGAAGCAGTTCCTTCTAACTGTAAACTTAGGAATCTGGTTGAACCAACTTCCAATGTGTCGAGGAAAATTTCGTCACCGTCATAAAGTGAAGTTGGAGATACCTTGGTAATTTTCCAAGACGGCCCTCCTGCGGCTTCAAAACGTAGTGCTGCCAATTCCCAGGGGGTGACTTCAACATGAATTCCTACCAACAAATTCCCGCGACTCATTCGCCATGCCTTTATCGTGACTGAATCAGTGTGGTGTGTCAATGTGGCATCACCCATTTCGGTTTCTGTAGCCTTCCACTGAACTTCTTCAAGCATCTGCAAAGCACTGTCGATTTCATGCTCACTTGCATTTGTCTCGATGAGTTTTGACAGGCGCACGCGTAGTCGTTTCAAACGACTCCGTTCGTGTGATTGCACTTCTTCTGAAAGTTTACTCCCGCGCAAACTCCATAGAACATAACCCATGGGTGATAGCATCAACAATCCGATTCCAATGTAAAATGGGATGAATTCCTTCCACCTGTCAACGATTTCTCCCGCTTCAGGGGGTCCAGCATCTTCACTTGTGACGTTGATTGTTTGCAATTCAAGGTGATATGCATCGATTCCGGCTAGTGTAT
>JAQXFF010000065.1 GCA_029250425.1 Candidatus Thalassarchaeaceae archaeon
ATCTGTGAGCCGCTTCTGACTAAACGAGGGGGTCATCACATTGGCCATGACCCAATTTTTTGACATCGAATCTATGATTTCACCTGGCCCATGTCCGCTCCCAAGCATTCCATATCCGCCGTTATCGTGCACCACAGCACCTTTAGACGTGATAACCCAAGGCCCACAAGCTGCAATCGCTACATATGGATTGATTGTAGCCGCTGAATAGAAATTAATGAATTCAGATTGTAGAGATGTGGCCAATTCACCCTCATCCTGAGCCAGAAAGTCAACACCAACTTCATCGATTAATTGTTCGAATGTGCTGGCTGCTTCCGTAATTGCCTGAACCAAATCAGGGTCGATTGCACAAAAACGTTGCACGACTTCATCTGACAAGCCCTTGGTTTGTACTGAAGAGCCACTGGAAAGTTGCCGGATCGTCTCCAGATGCTGTAGCATATCCAATTCGAATAGAAGGGCATCCATCAATGTTCGTAGAATGAATTTTCAATCTGCCCTGTAAATCAGAAACAACAACAACGTATTTCTCAATTGATTAAAGAAATTCTGGGGTGATAAAAAATCAATTTTTATATTGGCTGATAATGCAACATTATCTGCCATTTTCAATTGAAAATAAACAAATCTACATTTGGGCTGATTATCGTTTTTCCAATTAGAAAATAGTCGATTATCAGCCTTTTTCAATTGAACAACCAATTTAATTTCACGATGGGATGGTTTAATAGCCCATTCGACACGTCAGAGGTCAGGCAGGATGGGATACTGCAACAGGAGACGGAAACAATGGCAGATGATAATTACAGAATTCAGGAACTTCTTCAGAGAGAAGTATACGTTGGTGAGAACCTCGTTGGAACGATCGTGGGTGAACGATACCACCCCAACGAAGACCGTGTCAGATCGATGCGCATTCAAGTAAAACCAAACGTCGCAGAAGAATATATGCGCAAACCAGCAGAACATGCACCACTATCCAAGGAATTGATTCATTCAATCCAGGACGATGGTTCTGTCAAACTCTCAAAATCAATGCGAGAGTTACAAAGACGCTGGAGAAACACAGTGCGGATTGAAGAACAACTGTACGCACCAGATGAACTTCTGGACAGAGCTGTTCTTGATGACGATGGAATGGAACTTGGCGTGGTCATTGGATTGGTCAAAGTAAAGCGTACATATCGTGGAATTACCGTGAAGCTACGATCTGCAGTCCGCCGCCGATATGCGTTGGGAGAAACCATCGACATTCCAGTGACTGCGCTCGCTCGTACTAGAGCAAGATTGGACGAAATTGTACTCTCTCGCACCTACGATAAATTACGCTCTTTGCCCAGTTACATCCAGATTAACGAAGGCATTCTAGAGGATTGAGTTCCACCGTCATCGTTAATTCGGGGACGTCGGTCGCCGAATTGCTCTGGACGGGTAGCTTAGGTTGGCTGGAGCACCCGGCTGATAACCGGGAGGTCGCAGGTTCAAATCCTGCCTCGTCCACTTTTCCAACTATATACTGACGTTTTTCAATGGGAAACAACATGAACATTCGGCTCTGGGACCAATGCATGGCAGTCGTATCGGGCAGCAATGCAGCCGACTTGGCAGCAGCCCTAGCAAATGAGTTAGGGTGGGAGCATCATCCGCTTGAAGTTCGCCGGTTTCCTGACTCGGAAGGTTACGTTCGCGTCCCTCAAGAGAGCATTGAAGCCATTCGAAGAGAACCTGTTGTACTCGTGGCAACAACGTTTCCCGACTCGGGAATTGTTGAAGCATTGTTGATGCTTGAATCAATTCATGATGTTCGCAGTGGAGACATGAGTAACCTAAAGGGAGAAGGTGAACAAACACTAGACGATGCGGGGCCTGGAATATTCCTCGCCGTCCCTTACTTTGGATACTCGAGGCAAGATAAACGATTTCAAAGCGGAGAAGTTGTTTCAGCGAAACTACTCGCCCGACTATTGACAAGACGATGTGATGGACTGGTTGTATTGGACTTACATGCCCCTACTGTACTTGATGATCTCGGAGTGCCTGTTGAATTTGTATCTTCGATGCCAGAGATTGCAATTCATCTACAAAATACGGTAAAGCCAGATTTTGTACTTAGCCCAGATAAAGGAGCCATCGAGCGAGCAAGTCATGTTGCCGAAGCCATTGGTTGCAATTTCTCTTATCTAGAAAAAACCAGAATTGATGCGCATACAATTGAACATAAAGCCAAGAATTTGGAAGTTGATGGGGCCATTGTAGCCATTGTCGACGACATGATTTCCACTGGCGGCACAATCTGTAAGGCCAGTGATGCACTTCGTCGCCAGGGTGCCAAAGCAGTCCATGCAGCATGCACACATGGTCTCTTCACTGGAGGGGCCATTACGCGCCTTTCAAACCATGTAGATGGCGTGCATGCAACCGATTCACTACCAAACCCTAGATCTGTTGTCAGTGGGGCTCCAGCCATCGCTAGAGGCGTTCACGCTTTGATTGAACGAGTCCTCTGAGGCGTTGTCTGCCCCGTAGGGGCGTCCGCTGCGTTTATACGAGGCACGCCGTGCGGCGGCTTACCAAACATGAGGAGTGAATCCAATGAGTGTACACATAGCATTTGAAACCGCGAAAGATGTCCAAGACGAAGTTTACGAACTTGTAAAGCTCGTAGGCAACGGTAATGGCCGTCTAAAGAAAGGAAGTAATGAAGTGACCAAAGCTGTAGAGCGCGGTACTGCCAAAATGATTGTCATGGCAGAAAACGTAAATCCTGCTGAGTTACTTATGCACATCCCCCATATCTGCAAAGAAAAGAAAATTCCCTTCATCTACGTCGAAGATCAAGCATATCTAGCCGAGGCTGCCGGGATGAACACTGGTGCAAAAACAGCAGCCATTGCACTAATGGAAATCTCCAAGGGTGCCGAAGATGCCTTCAATGGTGTGAAAGGTCACACCGATGCACTCAACTGAGTCTAACTTTACCAGGAGGAAATTGATATGACTCAGGAAGGTTGGCCAGCAGAAGTGGTAGAGGTCGTCGGACGAACTGGAATGACTGGGGAAGCAACCCAAGTCAAGGTTCGTGTAAATGACGCACCCAATCCACGAGACGTAGGCCGAATTATTACTCGCAATGTTGTTGGGCCAATAAGGATCGGCGACATTCTGATGCTACGTGACACTGGCCGTGAAGCTCGAAAACTCAATGTTCGCTGAGGTGAAAAATATGGCGGAACGACGAATTTGCAACTTCTCCGGAGAGGAAATTGAACCTGGCACCGGTGTAATGTATGTCAAACGTGATGGAACTGTGCTTTGGTTCAAGGATTCGAAAGCACGAAAGAACATGAAACTAGGCCGTAATCCACGCAAGGTAAAGTGGACACGGCGCTATGTCAAGGGCGGAATTCAGTAATCTTCTCCGCCCATTCTACTGCTATCGCTGTCTAGGACGGCGGCGGCGTCCTGAAATAGGGGTGGAGGGTCGGCCGGTTCGGTGTCAAACATGCAGACAACATACGTAATGGTGAAACCTGACGGAGTACAACGTGGATTGGTTGGAGAAATAGTCTCCAGGTTTGAGCGGAAAGGACTTCGTTTGGTTGGCTTGAAATCAATAGTGCCTAGTTTAGAACTGGTTGAAACACACTATGCCGTCCACAAGGATCGTCCTTTCTATTCCGGACTCGTAGAATTTGTGACCTCCGGGCCCGTTGTAGCAATGGCTTGGATGGGTGTTGATGCGATTTCTGTTTGCCGTAATATCATTGGAGCAACCAATGGTCGTGAAGCAGAAATGGGCACCATCCGAGGGGACTTCGGAATGGATATCGGATACAATTTGATTCATGGTAGTGATGGTGAAGAGACAGCTTCCTTTGAATTGGGGCTGTGGTTCCCTGAAGGATTGAATGATTGGGCACCAAACCGAGAGACTTGGGTATACGAGTGAGGTTCCAATTGAAAGTTTGAAACTTCCAATTGGAAGATGAGCGTGATATTATGGCTGAAAATAGCCGCCGACAGCCCATTGTGGCAGTATTGGGTCACGTGGATCACGGCAAAACTTCGGTGCTGGATTATATTCGTAGTTTAGGACAAAATCGTCAAGCGAGTGTGATGGCTAGAGAAGCCGGCGGCATCACACAACACATTGGCGCCACAGAAGTACCCGCCAAGTTACTGAATGAACTCTGCAGCCCATTGATGGGAGGTAAGGAATTCTTGTCCCCGGGCCTCCTCTTCATTGATACACCTGGTCACCATTCATTTTCAACCCTTAGAACAAGGGGGGGTTCTCTGGCTGACATTGCAATTCTTGTTGTGGATTTAATGGAAGGGTGCCAACCACAAACGCTTGAATCCATTCGGATCTTGAAGAATGCAAAAACGCCATTCATTGTTTGTGCCAATAAAGTCGACAGGATACACGGATGGCATTGTAAAAATGGTCGTTCTGCAGCAGAATCAATGAATGATCAAGATTCTCATGCAAAGGGTTTGTTTGAGCAAAAGTTTTGGCATCTTGTTGGCGAATTTGGTGAGCAGGGATTCAACCTTGACATGTATAACAAAATTTCAGACTTTACCCAAAACATCGCCATGGTTCCTTGTTCTGCAAAAGAGGGGGAGGGGATGCAAGATCTTCTGGCAATCACCATCGGTCTAGCCGAAAAGTTCCTCGAAGAACAACTTTCAGATGTTGATGGGGCTTCGGAAGGTACCGTCCTTGAAATGAAAGAAGAACGAGGATTGGGGAAGACATTGGATGTTATTCTCTATCGGGGCCAAGTATCGAAAGGGGATGAAATTGTCATCGCTACAGAGCAAGGTTCCAAGGTTACCAAAGTTAGAGGATTGTTTAGACCTCGGGGGATGGCTGAAATGCGTGATGCAGGTGATCGGTGGGATTCAATTGAAACCGTAGAAGCTGCAGCAGGGTTGAAACTAGCGGCTCCTGACTTGGATGGTGTTCTCGCCGGTACAACTCTTCGCGTCCTCCCACTTGATGAAAATCTTCGGAAGGCGGCCATCGATGCTGCAGATGAAGAATCCGAAATTAGTATTGAACTAGAAGATGAAGGGATTGTCATCAAGGCTGATACTCTTGGGGGCCTTGAAGCACTAGCGTTTGAGCTTCGAAATCTTGACGAGCCAATACCCATTCGAAATGCGGGAATCGGCCCGGTGAATAAACGTGATTTGCGAAGTGCAGAAAACGCGTCTAACCCTTTGCATAGAGTTATTCTAGCCTTCAATACGAGTACACAGACTGAAACATCTGAAGATCTAGAAAAAGATGATTGTGAAGTTGTGCATATTGGTTCTGACATTATTTACCACATCCTAGAACAATTCGATACTTGGACTGAAAACAAGAAACGCGAATTGGAAGAAGAAAAGCGAGAACAAATTGTTTATCCAGGTAAAATCAAAATTCTCGCAGATCACATTTTCCGTCGCTCGGGACCTGCAGTTGTAGGTGTCAGAATCCTAGGTGGAAGGCTACATGTCGGGCAAAGACTGCTTACAATCGAAGGGGCAAAAGTAGGCCAAGTTAAATCCATTCGAATAGGGGATAATTCTCACAAAGAAGCAAAAATGGGAGATGAAGTTGCAGTGGCAATAGTAGGTGCAACGGTTGGAAGGGGTATTGATGAAGAAGATATTCTTCTTGTTGATGTACCAGCAAGTCATGCGAGACGGCTCCGAAAACTTGAGTTGACTTCAGCAGAACAAGATATCCTCGACGAACTCACGATACTTCACCGAGCAGATAACCACTTTTGGGGTCGTTAGGCCTTCAATACCCCGTTCTTCGAAAGGAATGAGGGTTGAAATCAATGATGATTCTATGACCCCTCTACCCCCAACGTTGAAGTACGAATCCGAACGGTCCTGTGATGGGTTAACACCCAAGGTGATACCATGTCAGCAGGGATGGCACAAGCAGGCACAGGCCGCACGAAAGACCTTATTTCCACAGTGAGTCAAATTTCTCATGCGTTGATGGGTGAAGTTGCCAAGGTTATCATTGGCAAAGAAGAAAATTTGCTCCGTGTCTGTGTCGGTATTCTATCAAATGGAAATATGCTATTGGAAGATTTCCCTGGACTTGCCAAAACCCTTCTTGCAAATACATTCGCAAAGGCACTAGGGTGCAAATTTAAGCGTGTTCAATTCACTCCTGATTTGCTCCCGTCTGACATCATGGGCACGTACATGTACGACCAACAAGCTGGTGAATTCAAACTCCGACCTGGGCCACTTTTCACAAATATTCTCCTCGCTGACGAGATTAACCGTGCTCCACCAAAGTCGCAAGCAGCATTACTTGAAGCAATGGAAGAAAAGCAAGTGACAATTGAGGGAATTACCCACAAACTACCTGCACCTTTCGTTACACTTGCCACTCAGAATCCTATCGAACAAGAAGGTACCTACCCCCTCCCAGAGGCTCAAATGGATCGAATCCTGATGAAGATGTCAATGGGATACCCCGACCGTGCCGAAGAGAAAGCAATCCTTGCTCGACGTAAGTTGCGAGGCAAGGATGGTCACGATGTTGAACAAATCACTTCTCCGAAGAAGGTTGTTGCAATGCAAAAGGCCCTGGAAACAGTCCATGTTGACCCGGCGATTCTCTCTTACATTGTCGAAGTTGTTCAACGATCTCGTGAAGATCACCGTGTGATTACTGGTGCTTCACCCCGTGCTAGCCAATCTTTGTTCAAGACCGGACGGGCTTCCGCAGCGATTGATGCTCGAGACTACGTGATTCCTGACGATATCAAGCGGGTGGCGCTACAGGTTTGCAGCC
>JAQXFF010000070.1 GCA_029250425.1 Candidatus Thalassarchaeaceae archaeon
CGGGGATATTCTTCCTGTTTCCAGCGAGGGTGTCGGGGTGTTTTGAGGAAGATCTCTTTCTCCTGTTCCCACTGTTTCTCAAGGATGGCATTTGCTGTTGGGGGTAACCAACCGATTTCGTCCCCATCGCGATCACTCAAATCGATATTGCAAAGATCTTCAACACTATTGTGGACTGCAGTTCCAATCGCGCTGGCCATGCCTGCCTTTCGGGGCAATCGTTGTCTAGATAGCCAAAACTTGCGAGGGCAGGACGCGAAATTATTCCACGAAGATGGGGAGAGTTGATGCCCTCTTTCACCTCTCTTCCATTCTTTCATCGCCATGATACTGCCCCTCCGGAACGGCTCCGTGCTACTGCTCTACTCAGCCCAAGCATTAACACCACCGATGAACGGGCGTGGTTCATGGGAGAGTTGCCACGGGTCAAAGTCTCAGATGGAGCGGTGACAGAAGGGGCTTTGGTCATTTCTTGTTTTCCAGGCGTCAGTCATGTGAGTAGCATCGTTGCGCATTACCTCATAGAACGACTTGAGCTCCAGTTTGTTGGCGGTGTTGCAGATTCACGATTGCCACCTGTTGCACTAATTCATGAAGGAAAACCAATGCCTCCGGTCCGGATGTATGCTGGAAAACCCGTCTGTAATATGGAGCAATGTGATAGTGTGGTCGTGCTCGTATCCGAAGCACCAGTTCCACCCAAATTGATGCTTCCTCTGTCTGAAGCGCTCCTCAGTTACAGCCATGAAAAGAAGTTCCAAGCCGGCGTTCTAATCGATTCGTTTAGCCATCAACAGGAAAGTGGACATGAAGTAATGGATTCTGATGATTCTGATGAAACACTTCTCGGAATAGGGGCCACTGATTGGGCTCTTGAACAACTGACTGAAATGGGAATTCCTCTGCTTGATTCTGGAATGATTGCTGGGATGAGCGGTGTATTGCTCGGAGAAGGGCGTCGTCGCAAACTGAACATGATGTGCATCATGGCCGAAGCGATTGGTGGCATCCCCGATGCACGTGCCGCAGCTCGTGTAATTGAGAAACTAAACAAATTACTACCAGCCATGCAACTCGATACTGAGCCTTTGTTGGAAGAAGCGGAGAGAATTGAAGCCCAAATCAAGGTCATGATGGAAAATCAACTAGGATCATCCGGTGATGATGACCCTGATGATGGTCCGAACGCCATGCTCTATGGTTGAAGCATTGCTTCCCATTCGATTTCGTTGAGGACTTTCACGCCTAGTCGGGTGGCCTTTTCCAATTTCGAACCAGCATTTTCACCCGCGATTAGATAATCCAATTTCCCTGATACTGCTGAAACCACTTTCCCACCAGCGGCTTTGGTTTGTAATGCGATTTCTTTGCGAGGGCGAGTGAGCGTACCTGTAATGCAGAATGAAAATCCAACAAGGGGGCCGGATGGGTCTTCTGTCTTGGCCACTTCAGTAATATTGAGAAGTTGATTGAAATCTCCCATCATCTCTGAACGGTTCGCAATTCCATCCATCAATGAATAAGCGACTGTTTCACCTACTCCTTCGATTGCAATCAAGCGGCCAAGGTCATCGTCACTCAAACAGATGAGTGCGTCCATTGTGCAGATTTCACCTGCAAATGCTGTGGCAAGTTCGGGTCCAATTCCAGGCAAGCCAAGTGCGGAGAGGAATGTGTCTAATGACATCTCACGAGTTGCATCTAATTGGGTCATCACATTGTTTGCCGATTTCTCAGCCATGCGCTCTAGCCCCAATACTTGTTCTGTAGACAGGCGATAGAGGTCAGGGATTGTTTTGATCAGGCCTGCATCACACAATTGATCAACAAGTTTCTCGCCGATTCCATCCATCTCAAGTGCACGACACCAATACAGAATAGAACGAGCCAATCTAGCCGAGCATGAAAGATTTGAACATCGCAAGAATGCGCCATCTAGAGATAGTTCAGTGCCACATTCAGGGCAGTCGGTTGGAATCTGAGGGGGTGCGGAAGTGGGCAATGCGCCTGCGAATTGTTCACCATCTGCATGGAATCTTCCTTCAAGGTCACTGGCTTGTGCAGGTCCCATTGTTTCGATGATTTTAGGGATTACATCACCTCTACGGACAACACGGACCTTGTCACCAATCGATACACCCAATCTCTCAACTTCACCAACGTTGTGCAAGGTGGTGTTCTCAACGGTGACGCCACTAACAACGACTGGAGCAACCCTTGCTACAGGTGTCACTGCGCCAGTACGTCCTGTTTGCCAATCAATGTCAAGTAGAACTGTGGTCGCTTCTTCAGGTGGGAATTTCCAAGCGAGAGCCCAGCGGGGATGGTGGGCAGTCTGCCCTAGTAATTCTCGCTTGGCCAAATTGTCAAGTTTGAAAACAACACCATCAATTTCCCACGGCGCATTTTCTCGTCCTGCCGTCCATCGCTTCGTTTCATCCAACAATCCTTGGGTTGTGTCTTCGTCATTTGAACCCTCGATTATGACTTCTTCAGCAGGTGTGATACCTACATCTCGCAACCAAGCAATCGCTTCACTATCATTCTCAAATTGTAAGGCTTCAGGACTGTCTGGATGTTTCTCATCATCGGGTACAAAGAGGACGTCGTAGGCATGGAATGCAAGATCGGATGCATCTCCCTTTCCCGCATCGATATTTTTCTGTCGCAGGCTTCCTGCAGCAAGGTTACGTGGGTTTGGAGCAATATCTGCATACTTTTCTCGGAAAACTTCGAGATGCATGACAACTTCACCTCGAACATGACAATCCCCTTCCCATGACAAACGATCTGGGATGTTGGGTATTCGAAGTGCATTCAAGGTCACATCCTCTCCACGTTCACCACTCCCTCGAGTAGCTGCTCGAACCAATCTTCCCCGCCTATATTCCAAACTCAATGCACTGCCATCAAGTTTAGGTTGTGCCACAAATCGTCTTCCATGTGCAGTTGTCTCAGCAACGAAATGGGATACTTCCTCGTCATCGGTCGCCTTGCCCAAACTCCTCATCGGAAAGCGATGTTCCACCTTAACCGAACCAGGTGGAATGGGTGCTCCAACTCGACGAAGTTGAGGATGTTCTGAATCCAATGATTTGAGTTCGTCCCACAATGCATCAAACTCAGCATCACTGATTTCAGGGGTGGCCAAATTGTAGTAGAGATGGGAATGATGAGCGATTTGCTCCGCTAGGACAGCGATGCGCGCCGCCGTGGCGTCGTCGTGTCCAAATTCTATCCAGCCCACGTCCCCATAGGGGACGTGGATGTTCTTGAATCCTACTCTTCTTCATTGAGAAGTTCAGTTAATGTGTCCCACTCATCGATCATGATGGCATCAATTCTGAGAGCTGCTGCTGCTAGATCTTCGTCAGAACCACCGAGTGGTAATGGAGCCAGTCTCCACCAACCTTTGCGCTGCAATGTGATGCTTGAACCACCTGAATATCCAGTCCACCAAAGGCGGTTCCAGTCGACAGAAAATCCGTCTACCCATAGGGCATCTTTGGTAATCGCATATCGCTTAGGAATTATCAACCAGCAGCCATGAATGATGAGCAATACATCGAATACGACAACCCAGTGTGTGGCGGTTCCACTTCTTTCAGCAAGGAACCAAGGTGCGACAATCATGACGATAATGGCACCAATCATTGTGACATTTCTCACCAATTCTTGACTTATTTGACTCTGCCACGCCATGCCACCAGTAGGAAATTGTCCAAAGTTGGGAATATCTTGGTGAGAACGCAGCAACTTCCAGCCGTCGAACAACACAATGGATGCAGTCATCGCGATGACAATCATTGCGATTTGATCTGTCTGCAATATCTCACCTCAATCTTCACGTCGTAGGTCTGCGTTAAAGCGGAGATATGCAAATGTTGAGAACACGATAATCAGCCCTACTGATAAGACCACTGAGGGGCTACAAAGCGTAGCAATCAATGACTGTTCTTCAGAAGGTGATGTGTACAAACCGACGCCTGGATCAAGTGGATCAATGTCCTCTGAATCCGGGACGCCATCACCATCATCGTCGTCATCTGCAACAAGACTTGTTTCACAGTCACTGCGAATGGAATTTGGTAGGCCATCAGCATCAGTATCATGATGTGCACAAGCATCATTGGGGAAGGAATCAATGTCATCTCTGAAATCATCATTGTCATCATCTACATCGAATACATCTGGTCCGCAAAAGTGATTGTTTTCAGCATCCCACCAAGCGTTTCCACCTGTCGATGGGCAACTATCCGTGTAATCAGAATCTGCATCCGCTGCATTCACTGTTAGGGCCACAGTGTCGGACCCTTGCGCACCATGAATATCAATTGCAGTCGCACGAAGAGTCCACTCGCCCTGTATGGTCTCTGTAGTTGTCCCAGAAGGTGTGTCCCCGACTAGAATCGTATCATCACCACTTTCCAAAACCCATACCCATTCAATGATATCATCCCCATTTGGATCGGTTGCTGTTGCTGAATAATTCAATGCCTGCCCAGCATTAACAATCAGATTATCGGGGCCATCGATACTGACCAAAGGTGGTGAATTAGGGCTCATTTCTATGGTGAAAATCCGCTGCGCTGTGGTATCAAGTTGTAATTGTCCCGAGGTGGGTAGATATCCTACAGATGTGGCACTCCATTGACCATACC
>JAQXFF010000333.1 GCA_029250425.1 Candidatus Thalassarchaeaceae archaeon
ATCTTCAATCAATAATATGAGGGAGACGCCTCCAAATGGTATTGCGATTTTCACTGGTCACGTTATTGTGGGCAACAATAAGACTCGGATGACAACCATTGTTCTCGATGAACCACCTGAACCGTTCCGATCATTCCGCTATCGATGTGATAGCACCTTTGAGGTCACACAATTGGAAGATATGTTGATCGACAAAACCTGCTATGGGATTTTCGTCATTGACCGAGGTGAAGCAGCCTATGGACTTGCCAGCGGCAAATCGGTCCATTGTCAAGAAGAAATGCAGTCCAACATCATGGGGAAGCACCGTCAAGGTGGCCAATCTGCACAGCGTTTCGAGAGATTGATTGAAGAACATGCTCACAAATTTTTCAAACGAGCAGCAGAACATGCAAGTGATTACTGGCTTGGGTTGATGGACAATATGGAAGGCATCATTATCGGTGGGCCAGGAGCGACCAAGGATCAAGTTTTGAAAGGAGAATTTTTCCATCATGAAGTTGCAAAATTGGTTCGTAGGCCGACATTTGATGTTGGTTACTCAAACGAATCTGGATTACGTGAGTTGGTTCAGAGGGCCGGAGGCCTGATGCATGAAATTGAATTGGATGCCGAACGTCAATTGGTCGACCGCTTTTTGTCTGAAATCATGCAACGGCATCCAAAAGCAACCTATGGTGAGACAATGGTCAGAAGCGCGTTAGAACAAGGTGCAGTCGACACACTTCTTCTTTCGGAAGGGTTGCGAAAAATACGCCAGGCTTACACTTGTAGGCAGTGCCAACATGGTTGGCAAATTACTACGAATCATCTTGTGGAAATACCAAAATGCGCATCGTGTGGGGCGGCATCAGATCAAGTTAGGGAAAATCCTGACAACACAATTTCGCTCATGGATGAGTTCACACTTATGGCCGGCCATTCCTCAAGTACTGTCAAACTAATTTCCAGAGATACCGAAGAAGGGGATACTCTCATGGAAGCCTTTGGCGGTCTTGCCGCCCTGTTACGTTATCCTTGGAGTTGATCAAATGCAGGCATTGATTGACGCAGTAATTATTCCGATGGAAGCAGCCATGAATTCAGTGGGGATTCAAGGTGATTTCTGGAAGAAGATGTTATCACGTTCCAAGGAGGCTAGTCAAGGTGATCTCGCCTTGCCTTGTTTCCCTTTCGCCAAACAACTGGGATGTTCTCCTGATGCGGCGGCCCAACAAATTGCCAATGCCTTGGAACTGGATGTTGGTGAAGCCGTTGCCGTTGGCCCCTATGTGAATATCCGCGCTTCGATGGATTGGTTGGTAACCCAATTGTCGAAGACACCTGAATCGAAGGGCTCAATTCTGATTGAACACACCTCGGCCAATCCCAATGGGCCGTTCCATGTTGGTCGCGCAAGAAATGCAGTTCTAGGAGATACCTTCGTTCGTATGTATCGTGCAGCAGGTTATGATGTCACATCTGAGTACTATGTTGATGATATGGGGAAACAGGTAGGTATTCTTTGCTGGGCACTTGAAAACCTTGACGAAGACCAAGTCCACAATCTCTTGGCAGAAGGTGAAATCCCGATTGAAGAATCCCCTCATTCTGCCAAAGAAGATCATGCGCGTGTTCTTTGGTATCAGGCTGCAAATTTGTTGAAGGCGAAAGATTCTGCTGTCGATGCAGGTGTCACTGAATTGGTTCAGAAGAGTGAAGAAGCTGATGAAGACATTCTCGCGAGATTTGAAGCAGCATATCAGCCAGTTCTTGATGGGATGTTGGTAACGCTTGGTCGTATGGGAATTGCCTTTGATTCATTCACCAAGGAATCAAAATTCATTGTTGACGGCAGTGTTGAGATACTGATGGATCAATTGCAATCCTCTGAACTTCATGGCGTGGCCGAAAATGGAGCACATTACTTGGAATTGGAAAGCAAAGGTGTCAAGGGGAAATCGACACAATTCTACTACCGTCGTGGTGATGGAAGCAGCCTCTACGCCACTCGGGATTTGGCTTACCATCAGCACAAGTGGACACGTTCTGTGCGTTTGTTGAATATTCTCGGGGAGGACCATAAATTGCAATCAAAGCAGGTTTGCATCGCTTTGGACGAATTGGACATCAAGTCGCCAGAAGTGGTATTCTATGCATTCACCAAATTGGCTGACGGTAAGATGAGTACTCGACGTGGAAATGTAGTGTTCATGGATGATTTGTTGGATGAGGCTCAATCACGCGCTTTGGAAACAGTTAGGGAAATCCGTGCTGATTTACCCGAGGAGAAATTAATGAAAATTTCTGAAGCGGTCGGAGTTAGTGCAACACGATTCAACATTGCTAGAATTTCCCCTGAGAAAGGCATTACATTCCGTTGGGCAGACGCCCTTAGTCTTGAGGCCGACAGTGCTCCTTTCATCATGTATAGTCATGCGAGGGCATGCTCGATTCAGCGTAAGGCAGGCGAAGTCGATCTTTCAGTGGGGTTGGATGTAACAGGACTTTCAGGGACGGCTGCCGATTTGATTCGGAGAATGGCTTACATGAATGATGAATTACAGAGTGCTATTGATTCTGCAGCTCCTCACAATTTCTGTGCATGGCTCAGTGCTTTGGCGGTTGATTACAATCGATTCTACCGTGACAATTACGTTATCGAGGAAGGTGTAGTCAACGTTCAGAACCTCATCCTCAGTGAATTGGCGCGTGATCATCTAAGACGCGGATGTGAAGCGGTGGGGATCATCCCCATCGAAGAAATGTGATTTGATTGTAATTCTCATTCCTCTTCGAGAATCTCTTCGATGGTTTCTCCAACTCCAAACATCGATGCGATGATGGCAGAAATCCAACCAACCATACAATCACTCAGTGATGTCGTCAGTCATTGAATCGAATTTCTTTTGCTGGATGGTCCGTCTCTCACGATCCTTCTCATCCAACCAAGATTCACGGGAAGCCATCCG
>JAQXFF010000121.1 GCA_029250425.1 Candidatus Thalassarchaeaceae archaeon
TACAACAGTGTAGGCAATGGCGATACCATCGTATGATACTATGATAACCCCTCTGCCCCCCTACGGGGGGCAGAGGACATAGTGAGGTTTTGTCATGGGGTTGCTGTCATTTCTCGGATTTGGTTCAAGCGATGATTACGACGATATCGACGAGGCCTCAGTGCAGCGTTTAGAATCGCTATCGGAGCAAGCCGTTGAGGCAGTGATGGTTCCTGAGGAGTCCATCCCGATCGAAGAGGACGCTTGGACGCTCGCCCCGTCACCCGCCAGGGCACGAGTCGGAGCCAGTGGCCTTGAACCCGCAGTGGTTGATAGCAAGCCCGCATCTTCGGACGCTACAACAATAGATACCAAAGCGATTGAGCAGAGATTGGATGACAGATTTGACCGTATTGAAGCAACCATGAGTATCATGGATGCCCGCTTAACACAGTTGCATGTAACCGATAATCTAGCCCATGTATTACCAACGGACACCCTTGTGACTGCAGATGGTGATGGTGGCGAAGTTGAGGAGCAGGAAGCCGGAGAAGATGGAGAAGAATCACAACCATCTGAAAGTGAGACAGTCAATTTGCTTGATTTGTATGAGGGAAGTGTTGCCGACCTCAATCCATTCCTCAACCGCCGCCCCGATTCTCGTTCACAAGGACCCTCAGTGACTGTGAGTGAGATTTCAGCATTATTGCTTGATCACCTTTCGGCAGAATCGGCAGAGGTTTTCATCGAGAAAGCCAAGACCAGTGGGATGATTTCCAAGGAAGAATCTTCTGAGTTAACAGCCATTATTGGTTTGGCCAATCCTGCAATCAATAACGACGGTTCTGAACATTTACCCCATCGAACCCTCCTGATGTTTGGTTCGATGGTTGATGCATGGCGAAATTCCCGATCCACCTCTGGAGAGGGGGCCTGAGATGTGGGTGGCTCAGTGAGCATCTCAGCTTTGATTGTCGGAACCGCTCTTCTTGGCATATTCGCCCTCGCATCTTTGTCACTTAGCAACAGCGCCCTATCGGCTTCAGAAGTTCTCGAGGGCTCAACTGAAGAACCCGAGATCCGCCTTCTCAATGCCTCAGAATCAAATGGCACAATCCACCTCAATCTAACCAATGCTGGAGATGAAATCATATCCTTTGATCAAACATGGTTCAGCATTGATGGAACATTGCCAATCCGAGCAAGCGACTACCATAATCAGAGCACCGTCCTCTTTCCAGGGGAAACATTGCATATGCAGTTGACTGGAACAGGTTTTACAACGCCCACCCGCCTTTTTGTTGCAAGTATGGGCGGCCAATCTGGAGTATCATTTTCGTGAGGTGTGGCTATGGCAGATGGTGGTGCAAGTGAATTGATTATGCTGATTTCCGGCCTTTTGGTCGCAGGCATTGTCACCACCTTACTGGTTGCATCATGGGGGGGGCTGGCCAATTCGGTTGACACTGCTCAAAATCAGGCCGAAGCCAACTCCAAAACAAAGGCCGCATTGGCCAGCGATCCAATGCAAGTTTCTTGGGACCAACCATCTTGTAACCTATCTTTACACATTCAAAATACAGGCACCCTTGAATTGTTTGATAGTGAAATAGGCATCATAGCAAATGGCACAGCATCAACAGTAAATCAAACACGATTGCTCGGAAATAGTTCTGTTTGGACTTCAGGAGAAGTGCTCGAATTACAGGTCTGCCCCGTTGGAATTACGATGTCAGCAGGACAGGAAATCACCGTGACTGTAATTGTGCGCAGCGAGCACTATCAAGGCATTTCCGGCCAATATTCATTCAGTGAGGTGATTCGCCTTGTCTAACGATATTGGATTTGCATTCGAATTGGAGACGGACAGTCTTTCAGACATCTTGGGAAGGTATCTTCCAAAGAGGTCACTATATGTTGTAACCGGGAATATTGGAGCTGGAAAGAGTTTGATTTCTCAACGTCTAGCGTTTGGTTTGGTTTCAAATGATGTTCGAACAACCGTGGTTACAACTGAACTCACAACACGTGGTTGGTTGGAGCAGGTGAACAGCCTGGGCTACCCATTGGAGGATGCAGCCAATTCTGGAAACTTCACCCTATTGTCACGCTTTGGCGTCGTGTCAGATGAAGTTGAAGAGAGCGTTGGAATTGAGGACATCTTGTCGTCTGAAGCACTACAGGATGCAGACATTTCAATCATAGATCGGGCATCAATGATTCTCCAGAACTATGAAGGGACACCAGAGCAATTACTCAGCCGCCTTCGAACATTTTGTTCAGAAGAGCGCTCCCTCATGTTGTTACTTGACCCGGATGAAATTTCAGATGAAATGATGCGGACACTGCACTCATCTGCAGAAGTAGCCATCGAGATGCGAACATCCGAAATTGGGGGAGGCCTATCACGAGTCTTAGCAGTCACTCGCTTTTTGCGAGCGGCTGGCCCGGTACAGCCTCGAATTGGTTGGCGAGTCGAACCAACCATGGGCTTCATTG
Organism: Candidatus Thalassarchaeaceae archaeon; assembly: GCA_029250425.1. Taxonomy (GTDB): domain Archaea; phylum Thermoplasmatota; class Poseidoniia; order Poseidoniales; family Thalassarchaeaceae; genus MGIIb-P. The sequence continues at coordinate 2,479 of JAQXFF010000121.1, forward strand.
TAGACATTACAGCAGTCAGTTGAGGGGTGAATTATGGAAATCGAAGAAGTCGAATTCGCTCAGGGGGACCTCAATGGCGTCATGGCTCGGTACGAACATGTCCGTGAATGGGTGGAGGATTTTGAATCCCGCCATGGAACGCGCCCGATGTATTACGGACCATTGGACCGCGCCGCTTCAAAACAGGACCCTCTCAATCTGATTTACCATCTACGTGGACCCTTGTTCGCACATGTTTACAGGCCTACACAAGACGAAGAAGGAGGCGGACAAACCCTGTGGTTCGGCATTGAACCTTATTTGACTGAAGAAGAGGAAATGATCAAACAAATCCTCGTCGAAAGGTTGCTCAAAGAAGCACCAAATGCTCCCTCTTTCTCTACTGATGCTGAATTTGAGGCCATGCTGGAAAACATGATGAAAAAGCATACAAAAATTTCCGATGTTCCCACTTCTATCAACGATGTTATCACACCCGTCAGAAGAGCTCTCGGTTTGAATGACCCACCGATTAGTGTGACAGAACAACAAATGGAACGATTACTGTATACTGTAATCCGCGATCTTGTTCGTTCCGGACCTCTTGAAACTTTACTTTCCGATGAAATGCTTGAAGATATACACGCCGTTGGATTGCGATATATCAGCATGGACCACAAGGTGTTTGGAATGGTCACATCAAACATCCGTTTCCGCGACCGTGAGATGCTGGAGCGGTATCTTCGTGCCATGTCAGAGCGCATTGGTCGCCCAGTATCAGATAGTAAACCAATCATCGATGGCGCTCTATTGGATGGTAGCCGTATCAACATCATTTATTCAGATGACGTCTCAATGCTGGGCTCATCTTTCACCATTCGGAAATTCGCCGAAGAAACCATCTCAATTACTCAATTGATTCAATGGAAAACAATGTCGGCCGAAGTTGCAGCCTACGTATGGCTTGGTCTTGAAAATGGAATGTCCCTCTTGGTGTCAGGAGAGACAGCATCTGGAAAGACAACGACATTGAATGCGATTCTTCCCTTCATTGATCATAACGTGAAAATCTACTCTGCAGAAGACACACCTGAAGTGAAAGTACGTCACCGATTGTGGCAACGACTTGTCACCCGTGATTCAAAAAATGAAGACTCCAGGGTCGAGATGTTTGACCTCCTAAAGGCTGCATTAAGGAGCCGTCCACGCTACATCATCATTGGTGAGATTCGTGGTGCAGAAGGTGCAACTGCATTCCAAGCAATGCAGACTGGACACCCTGTAATTGCTACTTTCCACGCATCTTCAATTGTTAAGATGATTCAGAGATTTACTGGAGATCCGATCAATGTTCCGATGCGTTTCTTCGACAACTTGAACTTCGCAATTTTCCAAGAAGTAGTAGAGGCTCCAGGGGGAGGGATAGCCAGAAGAATC
>JAQXFF010000134.1 GCA_029250425.1 Candidatus Thalassarchaeaceae archaeon
GCTCCGATGATAGACATGTCACCAACTACAGCACCACCTGCAATCGAGTTGGAATCTGTTCAGCAAGGAACAACTGAAAACTCAGACTTACCAAGCATCGGAGATCTCCTAGATTGAATGGGTACCGACGCGTGAAATCTCATCTCAAAGGATATTCTGTGGTTCGCCTACTTCCCCACCTTCGATAGACAAGGTTGCCACTAGAGACGATTGAATGGGATCAGGGAGTAAGCCCCTTTCTGTTCGCCATTTCTGGTTAACCACATTCAACTATGCGTCCTACCCGTTCCTTCCGGTGCCGTCAATGGAACTGTTTGGACTTGCTGCGGCGGGGGTGTTCGTCTCAGTCAGCATCGGGAAATCTCCTCCTTGCGGATTCATCGTGCGCCCGAGCCGATTCGTTGCTTCTACAGAGCCTGCCCTCCCGGACATCCGCCTTGCGACGGACCACCTGCACCTATGCAGAGGGGACTTTCCTCAGTGTCGTACACTGTCAGTGGTCCTCCTGATCCCAAACAGTGAGGGTAGCAACCCCGTTTTCAATGTGATGGAACTACAATGCAATCCAATTTCCGGCTTCATCATAGTAGCCGCCCCACTGTTTGGCCTGCTCATACCATTCCAACTGTTCGGGGCTCATCGACGATGGGCCGAATGTCTGAGTGGCCCCTACCTGGGCTTCAATAAGGCTCCCAGCAGCCACAAATGATGCCGCAGCTTGATCCAATTCTGATTTGTTAAGATATTCATTTCCATCTTTGTCAAAGCCTCTTGCATGTTGCAAGAATCCGATGGTATCAGAAATACCGTGTTGTGCCATGACGTGACGAACTGTTTCATCGCGATAGTCTAACGGGAAGGCTTTGGGCTCGTCCTCTTGGCTTCCAGAGGGCAACAGATTAACTTCATCTTCATCTTCCCAATAATCGTCAGATTCATCCAGATATGAGGTGTTGGAACCTCCACTTCGTAGTGCAATCATCAGTACGCTAGCAAGAAGAAGTAGTAGGCCAACAAATAAGATCGCCCATACAAGGTCAACACCACCAAAGATAGAACCCAAGAATCCTGAATTTTCTTCTTCAACGACATTCAATGTGGGACCTGTGGCGATGGAACCATCTTCCATTGTTACGCGGATCCACTGACGACCATTTTCAGAAGGCATCCAATCCATGTTGACTAGGCCACGTTCACCTGCAGGAATTGTTTGCTCCAATGCAATGGTTGTCAATTCACGAGTGGAACCATCTAGGTGAACTTCTGTGAGGAAAAGGCGAACGGTTCCATCAACTTCACCATCGTTTCGAACTGCGATGGTGACCATGACATTCTCTTCGGCTCCAATATCCCCTGATTTTGAATATGTGATGTCGCCATCTACCACTTCAAATTCAGGGGCTCGGCGTTCGATTGACCAAGATGCAAATGGATTGTTTTCACGATTTGTGTCACCAGGTGTTTGAACCGGATTTCCAGCCATATCTTGACCTTCAATCCAGATGTGGAATCGCAAATTGTCTGCGAAATATTCCTCAGGGATGGAGTCAGCAATGTCCAACACTGTACCGGCGATAATAGATTGACCAGCAAGATTCCCCCCTTCAATAATCAATGGTGAATCCCCATAGACAAGTGGTGTTGCGGTTACATCCGTACCGCGGACCACCTTCCAATTCAAAACAAGACTTTCTGCATTGATTTGCTCGAGTTCAGAAATTTGGACATTGATTTGCAATTCACCCAAAGCATCGATTGGCAGGATACTGTCCAACCTTGGAGATTGAACGTCCACAACTTCTGGCCCATCCGGATCAACAACAATCCAGCGCAGTGCAGCCGCAGTATCGGTCACATCATTGGCACCCTCTGGAGGGCTGGCAATTTCGACAGTTAGAGGGTAGGAACCTGCTTCCGTTGGCGCTGATAGTTGAATTGCCCAAAGTCCATTCACACTTTGAATGAGGGATTCTTGGCCATCCAACAGGACTCGGATACTGAAGTCTTCACTGGGCATCGCCCCTGTGACTGGGAAATGGACACCTCCCGTCAAGGCGATTGTAGAAGAGGGGGATACCCAAGCACCTTCATCGGAATATGTACCTGTGCCGATGTTCAAGGACATCTCTTCAGTATCAATTGCGAGATCAGGGGAATATCTCCAACGCATTTGTGGTAGAGACAACCATGCTCCTTGCCCACTGCGGTCGGTGACTTCAATGGAAGGTTCCCAGCGCATATCCCCTTCACGAGGAAGCGACCAATTGAGTTGGAATTCGACGAAGAATTCGAGGTCGGGGTTGAAGGGTGTTAATTCGCCTGTCCAAGCACGAACGCCACATCTCTCAACATCGATATGTGGTGACTGTACATCGCATTTCCCATCGGATGCCGACCACTCAATGGCTAGTGTATCCGTCACTGAATTACTGGCCAATTGAAGACGGAGGTCGCCAATGTCAGCCCACCCATTTGGTTCAACGATATGCAAGCCGAATTCATAATCAACACCGGGGTGAAGATAGGATTGACGACCATCGGGTGAACCTGCAAATCCACCTTCGCCGGGGAGCAAGGGAGGACCGTCGGGCAGGACCTGATAGGTGAACAATTGAGAAGATTCTCCGGGTGCACCACCGTCGGTAATGGTATTCCCTGCCGGGTCAGCTCCTACAACATAGGCAGCCACCAAATCGCCATCATCAGCATCGGTGTCATCGAGTAGAATGGTGTAGTTTCCCGTTGATGCAGTCAAATCTACGGGATTCTGTAGCAACATCGGTGTGAATTCATCTTCATCGATGACTCCATTCACATTGTTGTC
>JAQXFF010000137.1 GCA_029250425.1 Candidatus Thalassarchaeaceae archaeon
AGATACCGATGATGATGGTGATGGCTTCCAAGATGTCGATGACAATTGTCCAAATGGTGAGGTCGGTTGGATATCCACTCAAGAAAATGATTGGGACCGAGACGGCTGTAGGGACGAGACAGAGGATGATGATGACGACCAAGACACTGTGTCAGATTCCGTTGACCAATGTCCAAACACACCTCTGGGTGAGAATATTGATGTCACAGGATGTGGTTGGTTTACCCAACAAGATACCGATGATGATGGTGTTTGGGATCACCTCGATAATTGTCAAAACACACCGAGTTCTATGATTCGTGACATGTTCAACGAAACACATGGATTTGATGTTGATGATATCGGCTGTTGGGTGGGCGAGTCTGATACAGATGATGACGGCAAGCTCCTCTACATTGATGATTGTCCTAATACTCCTGCTGAGTACAAAACACAGACTTCTGTCGATGGCTGTCACGTATCGGAATACGATATCGACAAGGATGGGGTTGCTGGAGATTTAGTCTCCCCATTCGGTCCCGACCAATGTGTTGGCACATCGGATTCTGCAACTCGGACCAATTACTCAGGTTTTGGCGACGTGGATGCCTTTGGCTGTTGGTATGGTGATGACGATTCAGATACCGACGGAATCCGCCTATACCTCGACCAATGTTTGGATACCCCTGTTGGAGAATCTGTTTTGGATGCGAGCCCTGAATTGGTTGGATGTTCGGCCAGTCAGCGAGACGAAGATGGAGACGGTGTCATGTCAGACGTCGATCAATGTCCAGACACACCTTCTGGAGAAGATGTTCAAACAGATGGAGATTATGCGGGTTGTTCTCTTGATGAGCGTGTAAATTTGGGCGATACCAGTGCGGTTCTGCAGAAGAATTTGATATGGATCATCGCGGGATCATTATTGTTCATCGGAATTGCTGTTATGGCGACGTTGTTGGTTTTACGCCGAGGTGACAAGCCAGCGAGTGCCGAACCCATGTTCATGGATCCATCCATGGAACAAATGGGGTATGGAGCGCCTCCTGCTGTTGCAGCAGCACCTCAAGTGATTCCAGATTATACCCACTTGCCAGGCGGAGGTACATATTCAACAGGAGCGATGGGCGAGACCATTTACAATGCACCCGACGGTTCCAATTGGCAGATGCAGGCAGATTCCTCATTCATCCGTATCAATTGATTATGCGCCGGCGTTTTCAAACGCCTCGTCAATCATTTCTGCGGGTGTAACAGCGGGGCGGAAGCCACAGCGCTGCTCGATTTCCCAAGCATCCACCACACCCCACACTTCATGCGAGTCATCGTTTCCAAACTGGGGGTCGCATCCGGTACGTTCCTGATAGACGGCCGCGACCTCACTCATGATAGATCCTTGACCCGTACCAATGCAGAGAGTTTCTCTTGTAGGGGGTGGATTTCCCAAGATGTGCATCACAACATCAATTACATCTGAAATGTGGACCAAATCTTTCGCTTGGGTCCCATCTCCTGGAACACTGAGCCAACCAAAAATAGAGTCTTGTGCAAACTGATGAAGAATACCATTCCCTTCATTTGAATCAAGGCGAACACCTTGCACATTTGAGCATCGTAAGACGCTGACTGGGGAATCTTCAGTCGCATGTTCAATTGCTCTTTCCTCAACCCAAAGTTGCCCTTCTGCTGCAATATCTCTAGGGACCAAAGAGACTTGACTGGAGTAGAGCGGGTCTTCTGGCGTTGGTTGCGGGTGAACGCGCAGTGTCCCGATAAGAATCAGGTGTAGGCTTCCATGGCGTTCAACAGCCTCTAGAACTGGTCTGGCTGAATCTCTCATCGCCAAAAGTGCAGCACGATCATCGCGACTTCCTCCTGTTTGAGGAGGGTGTGCATTCATCAAAACAACGGCATCACAGGATGTAAGGAGCACATCAAGTTGCATTTTTTCCTTCAACATTTCAGGAGATATTTGTACGAGACTGTCACCTAGGGCAGCTTCTAGATACGGTTGGACAAAATCATCCTGCCCACTGATTGCCACTTTCATGTACTCGCCCATCAATTCCTTCACACCCATAGGGTATGATGTTGACGGCATATTTCCCCGTGGAAATCCACCCTCCTTCCCGCGAACCTTGAAGTGCCGATGGATGACAGGCGGGAGTGGAAAGGCGCCCCTACGGGGCGCTCGGAGGTGAACCCTTGGTCGACCAACTCCCGAATCTCGGACGTGAGGAAGAGATGCTGACTGCAATGGGAATGACCTCGATTGATGATTTGTTCACAGATATCCCAGAAAATGTTCGAAGGGTAGAACCTCTTGATTTACCCGCACCACAGACGGAGGAACAAATCCTTCGTGAAGCTCGAATGCTACTTGGGATGAACATCTCGGTAGACTCTCGCCCATCCTTCCTTGGTGCAGGTTTGTACAGTAATTTCGTGCCTACGATGGTGCCGATGCTTGCAACTCGAGGGGAGTTTCTGACTGCATACACACCCTACCAACCTGAAGTCAGTCAAGGAATGCTTCAGGCCATGTGGGAATTTCAAACAATGGTTTCTGAATTGGTGGGCCTCCCTGTATCCAACGTTTCAATGTACGATGCAAGTACAGCAGCTGCTGAAGCGCTGACTTGCGCAGTTCGAATTCACGATCGAAAGGCTACACAAAAATCGACAGTATATGTTTCCGAACTCATACCTCCACACCGGATGTCAGTCATCCACAATTACACACAGGGTGCTGAAATTGTTGTCAAAACCATTCCGCATGGCGATGATGGACTGCTTGATCTAAGTGCCGTGGCTGCAGCGGAAGGTGCTTGCGCAGTATATGTTGAACAACCCAATGCAATGGGGCTTCTTGATCCTGGTTTGTGTGAGTTGAAATCTATTGTTGGAGAAAACACAGCACTCGTTGTCGGTGTACAACCGGTTTCACTTGGCTTGGTTGCACCACCGGGTGATTATGGTGCTGACATCGTTGTCGGGGAGGGTCAACCATTCGGTATTGGACCTACTGCAGGGGGCCCAATTTACGGGCTCTTCGCTTGCTCACAGGCCTACATCCGACAAATGCCAGGCCGAATTGTGGGGCAGTCAATGGATTCAGATGGCCAACAGGCCTTCACACTCACCCTCAGTACGCGCGAACAACACATTCGTCGTCATCGAGCCACCTCAAACATTTGTTCAAATGAGACCCTCATCGCTTTGATGGGTGCAATGCACATGGCCTTACTAGGTCCTGAGGGTTTGCAAACTCTCGCTCAAAGGAATGCTGGGTCCTGTGCGGCGGCAAAGGCTGCATTACTAGCCGTTGAGGGTGTTGAATCCGTACATCCAAATGGTACTCACTTCAATGAATTCGCCATCAGTCTTCCTCGTCCTGCAGCAGATTTACTTTCATTTTTGGACGAAGAATGTGACATTACTGGAGGCTTTGATTTGTCACAATGGTGGCCCGAACGTGAAAATCAATTGTTGGTTTGTGCAACCGATCAAATTGATTTAGAGGATATTGAAGAACTCGCCGAAGGCATTCAGGATTGGTTGGAGGGATACGAATGAGTGATTTGTTCGCATTCCAAGGTGCTCAAGGGGCCGGATACGCCCAACCAGAGGCAATCTCTCAAGACTATTCGATTCCAGCTGCTCTTCAACGCAACTCCTTGCCACGTTGGCCCCGGGCTTCTGAACCTGAAATCGTCAGGCATTACACTTGGCTTTCCACCCGAAGTCACGGAATTGATTCTGGATTCTATCCACTTGGCTCCTGTACCATGAAACACAATCCGCGTGTTAACGAGCGTATTGTTCAAATGCCCGGAATGAATGATTTACATGCGCTGGCACCAGCATCACATTTGCAAGGATTGATGGCCATTTTCCATGAGATGCAAGAGATGCTCGCCCATTGTGCAGGTATGGATACAGTAACCCTTCAGCCAGTTGCTGGGGCTCAGGGTGAATTCACTGCAATGCGCTGCATTCAAGAATATCATCGTGATTTAGGACAAGAAAATCGGGACAAAGTCATCGTCCCCGATAGCGCTCATGGGACGAACCCTGCGAGTGCTGCGATGTGCGGGTATGAGATTATTGAAATCCCATCACTTGAAAATGGCCGCTTGGATTTAGATGCGCTACGTGCAGTTGTTGGTGAAGATACTGCGGCGATGATGGTAACAAATCCCAGTACGCTTGGAATTTTTGAACCTGAGATTGCTGAAGCCGCTGAAATCGTCCATGATGCCGGCGGTCAGATGTACTATGACGGTGCTAATTTCAATGCAATTCTTGGAAAAACCAATCCTGGATTGATGGGTTTTGATGCAGTTCATTACAATCTGCACAAGACATTCAGTCAGCCTCATGGTGGCGGTGGACCGGGTGCGGGGCCAATCGGTGTCAAGGATCACCTCTCCGATTACTTGCCAGCCCCTCTAGTGGTTGCTGATGAAGACGAAGAAGGCGAAGTCTGGTTTGATTGGTATGAGCCAGTCAAGTCTATTGGAAAGGTTCAGCAGTGGCATGGGAATGCTGGGGCAACCGTTCGAGCTTGGGCATTCTATCGACGATATGGTCGGGATTTGGAGAAAATGAGTGAGCATGCCGTTCTCAATGCCAATTATCTCCGTTACCGAATCATGAACCCTTCTCAAGAGGTCCGTGATCAAATACATGCCATGCCTGTTGATGGTGCACCTACTGATATTGTCAAGCATGAGTTCACACTCAGTATGACTCCTGTAAAGGATGTAACAGGGGTGTCAGGCAAGGATATTGCAAAGCGTCTTTTGGATTATGGGTACATGGCACCAACCCTATACTTCCCAATGATTGTTCCAGAATGTCTGATGATTGAGCCAACAGAAACT
>JAQXFF010000154.1 GCA_029250425.1 Candidatus Thalassarchaeaceae archaeon
CATCAATGTGTCCGAATCAGTATTCGGCTGGCTATTTCCGAAGAGACTGTCAAAACCTTGCCATGAATCAAAAAATCACAACCATTTGATTCAATTTCAGTACCCACTGAAACTCCCATACCTTTCATCGTTCGGATATCAGTGCCTTCTAGTACCATCAATTCAACCTCACCGGATTGGCCCTTGGGCAGTGCATGAAGTGGGAGTAACATCGAATTCTGGATTGGCTCAATCCGCCTGGAAATTGCCGGGATGATCTCCCCCGAGGGAGTCATTTCAGGATATCCCAATAACCGATCTATCGACGATTCCAAATCATCTGTCAATGCGTGTTCAAGGCGACAGGCTGCAGCTTTCACATCCCCCTTGTAATCGATCATTCGTACTAGGAATACTTCCATCAAGCACTCTCTGCGCTTGATACTAGCGGCGGCTGCAAGGCCCGCTTCAGTTAAAGTGGAGCCACGATAGGGGATGTGATACAATACACCTTTTCCCGCTAAACGTTGAATCATCTCGCTGCTTGATGCCTGACTTACACCCATTTCCTCGGCAATCCGACTATTCCGGATTGGTTTCTGTGGGTCCTCGACGTAAAATTCGTACAACTTCTTGAGGTACATTTCCTCAAATTCCTTAATCGGGCCACCCATACCATCACCCTTGTAAAGCCCTGAATTCACATTTGCATGCAGGGCAACGTGCTCTAACTGGGCGTCGGTCAAATGGAACCTTGAGTTTCTGTTCACAGTCCGGGCAACGGATGATGTCATCATTGGAACTAGAGGATTTTTCGGCATTTGCAGAGACTATAGGTGTGGATTCAACCTCTGGAAGATTTAGATCTACGTCATCATCCAGTTCTTCTTCACCCATTTCTAACGATTCAGAAACTTCCTCTTGGGTGGCTTCAACTGGAAACATTTGGGTACAGGCGGGGCAGCGCGCAGAACCACTGTATGTGGATGGAACTCGGAGTCGCTGATCACATGCCGGACAAGCAACCTCAACCTTTTCGACTACTGTTTTATCAATCGATTTTTTCGGATTGGACGTTCTTTCACCCCGCTCCCTACGTGAAAGCAATGGTACACCTGCCCTAGCTCGCATCGCAGTGCGAGTGATGAGACCAATCATCAAACCCGCCAAAGTGCCATAGACAATTGACATCACATCAATTGCAGTATCGGCTTCATTTGACTCATCAACTTGTGAAAGGAATGAAGCTGTGCCTGTAGAATCCGAATTTGAGGTGTGCCAAATCAAACTAAGATCGACGACTGAGCCATCGGGCCACACATCCAAATTGATTGTACTCGTATAATTCTCACCTGGGCCCACGGCACTTACTGCGTGTACACCTGATTGAGGCCACAATACCTGCCCATCACGCTTCATATCGATGACCATGATGTTGCCAGGCAATGTTTCTGAATTTCCTTGATTGACCAAAGTATACGAAATTGTTGCGGGTTCACCAGGGATTGGGGGCGAAGGACTCACGAAATCAATCACGACAGATGTGACGGGGTTTGGGTGGATTAGGGGAGTCTGGTCTACAGCATCTGTCAAAGAAGCCCAAGAAATGGGAGTCAATTCGACCCATGCATCAGAAGAAGATGTCGGGTGTCCCAAATTGTAAGTAAGTGTCCTCTGACCAGGGGAAAGAAGAATTTCGGTTGAAATTTGAGTTGAGCTGCCTGCTGAACCAGATGTGCCGACCTCCAGTAATACAATTCTGCTTTCTCCAAAGGAAAGCATTGTCGTGAATTCGATAAATAGTCCAGTATCCAATGACCAAACCACAGATGATATGCCCACACCCAGAGATTGTGACGACTGTATATTGAGGGATATTGAACCAGATAAATCACTTGCAACAAGGCTATCTGGGCTTATGATTCGCCATTCGATTTGACGAACACCTGAAGTGTTCACGAGGTACTGTGCGCCCAGTTCAAGACTGCTACCCACCTCTAATGTACGTGATTCTAAGGATGACCAAGCGCCCATATTATTGCCTTCAGAGTCGCCTTCTCTGACCTCAAGGGTCCCAACCCCTGAATAATCGCCACCATTATGGATTAGAATTGCCAGAGGAGCTGAATCACCAACGTGGAAGGGTCCACCGGTAACGGTTAGCCCATCACTGCCTGCTCGCATCAGATGTCCTGCCGACATGTCGTAAACATGTGATTCCGAAGTTACTGAATCATTGTGAATCCGATCTGAACTAAGCAGAGTACAACCTAGTTCCCCAGGACGCACATCAATATTCAACATCCAAGATTGATTCGATTCGGATTGGATAGAAATAGATTCATTGAGTATAATCAATCCTGAAGGGAAACTACAGGAAATTGAACCATTGTAGGCCGATTCCCCCGAATTTTCAACCATTACGGCCCAATTGATAGATGTGCCAAGGACTGGGTCCGCAATTTCAGGAGACAAAAATAGACTCGGGCGAGGCAGTGGAGGTGGACCAATGGAAAGAGAAATGGAATCGGAATCAATTGTATTTTGACCATCTTGCAAATCAATTGTAATTTGAGAAGTGCCCTCAAACAAGGGGCCAATCGTGAAATTCATGACACTTGTTGCCTGACCTCCTACACTAATTTGAGTACCGGGATAAGATGTGTTAATATCCGAAATTGAGGCATTTCCTTGCCACGGGACATCGCCTGAGTTGGTCACACTAGCCATTACCCAAGCATCGTCGCCATTTCGGAGGGTGGAATTACCACTGGCCATTCCAGTCTGAGAATCAACAGGGACGATGATCCATGAATTTGAAGTGTCTATAGAAATGTTAGCTGGTGCTAATTTCTGCACGAAAACTTGAATGGAGGAAACGTTGTTTTCAAAGCCAATTCCAACGTCACCCCAGAGTTCTAAAGTCAGAACATGCGTCCCAATTGGGACTGCGGATACGTTGAAATGTTCAGTGGATGATTGGCCTGCAGATAGTGAAATACTTCGGTTATCAGATGCCAGAAGGGTGTTGTCACCTGCTGTAAATGATATTTCTATGAAACCATTGGAATTGACATCATGTGCAACCACATCGATACTGATGTTGATGTCTCCAACACCCACATCTTGATCACCAGTAATGCTGAAACTGTCCCCTGCCAAAAGTAAACCACCTCCAGATGCCATTGCAAGTGGGGCAAAAATGGAAACGAGCAGTAGGGAAACTACCCCTATGCCCCGTCCATGACCTTTGGTCATACATGCCCTTGGCCACTTACGGTTCAAGACCCTTGCCTTAATTGTACACCTGAATCGCTGAACCTTTATGCGGAACCTGTGGTTCCGCGACTCGTTCTGCATGAATCTGACCGACCTTATCGCCCTCGGACCGGAGGAATTCGCTTCAATTATTCTTGAGCGGCGCAAGGTTTTGGCGGTTGCGTTGCCTGATATCGAAACACGGATGTCGGAAGATGCTGACACGTTGGCGCCTGAAGTTGAAAAATTGAGGTTGGCACGGGATGCTGGTTTGAATCGCGTAGCAGAATTGAAAAGTCAGCGCAATGAATCTCAGAAAGAAGCCCGCGAATTATTGCAACAAACACGTACACTACGCAACCAATTGGAAGAAAGTGGTGGTTTGAAAAATCTTGACCCGAAATGGGCGAAAGAAAAACTCGAAGAGGCGCTTGAAGAAATCGAGGATAAAATCGGAAAACACGCCCTGTCACTGACTGATGAACGGCGATTGATTGCAGAGAGGAAATCTCTGTTACAAAAAAATGAGGCTTGGTTGGATAAACGCCGAAATGAGAATCCTGAAATGGCAACATATGTCGAATCAAGCAGAAAAATGCACAAATTGTTTTCCAACGCCGATAAATTACATCTTGAAATGATCTCCATCGTTGAGAAAAATGAGCCGATTCATGCTGAATTCATGGAAAAGCGGGGAGAACTACGAAATTCAATCCGCCAACTTGAGAGGGCACGCTCCCTCATCAAGCAATCAGAATCTGCAATTTCATTCTGGGAAAGCAGAATCAATGATGGATTCGAAAATTTACTCACTGCGGCTTCAAAAGTCGCAAACGGAGGTAAATCTTCTGTCCTTAGGCGAAATGCCGATCTCCCAGTTGCCACCAAACAACAGGGTGGTGAAGAGGAATGAGTGGTGAAAAGAGCAAGAAGCGCCGCCCTAAATCGAAGAAGGGATTGTTCGATGACCTCGATAGCCTCTCTGATTCCGACCTCGAAGAACGAATAACATCGCTAAAAGCGACTATGAATGCCACTGAAAAGGAAGGGGCGCGAATTAAACAAGAGCGGGATGCAGAAATTACATTGGTCCAATCTCTGCGTGTTATTCAAGAGGCGAGTCGAGGGATTGGCAAAGAGCGGAACACACTTCTCAATCAATTCCGAAAAATTCGGGAGGAAGCAAATACGGTGAAATCCGAACGGGATGGAATCAATGAAAACGTCCCTCCCCCACTAGAGATCATTGAGCAAAGATTGTTTGAGACTCATCGGCGACTTGCAACAATACCACATGACTTGTCGAAAATGCCGAATCGTGATCATGAGGCTAAATTATTCTCTTTCTTCTTTGAACTAAGGGCGATGCATTCTCGCAAATTGGCCGGCAATAATCTGCATCAGAAATACATTGAATTATTGCGCAGCCAAAAAGAAATCTTGCAACAACTGGATAAGTTGAATGAAGAAAAGAAATCTGTTGCTGAAGAAGCCCGTGAGGAAATCCCCAATCAAAAAGTAAATCCAAAGGAAATTCGAAAATTAAACGAACGAATTTCGCAGATGCTTGAGAAGATCAATACGCATCGCTCTGAAATCAAAAAGATACGGCGCGAAGTCGGTCGCTTGGAAGCCTATGCACGCGTACGGAAAAAGGGTGAGAAGAACAGTGGACGTAACAGGAGAATTGGTCCCCGTTTAGATGATGTAAAGGCACGTGCAAGCAGCGGTGAAGCATTGTCAATCGAAGATTTCAGTGCCTTATTGAATAGTGGTAACCTGCTCAAATCATTGGATGCATCTGAAGAGGGGAAATCGGCTCCAAAATCGGCCCCTACAAAAACACGGAAACGACAGTCTGGAGCAGCTAGAGGGCGGCGGAGAACCTTGGACCCCGAAGAACGAGAAAAACGTCGCAGGTGATTTTGTGACGGGGCTTGATTGGATCCCGTCAGAATCACTAGAACTGTGGAGTGACTTGAGATTGGAGAAAATTCAGCAATTGATTACTCAAACTACAGGTGAATTATACAGAATAGAGCGACTCAGAAAACTACCTCTTGACCAAAATTTCGGACGATGGGTCCTTTCGGATGGAAATATGGACATGGGGATATTGTGGGCAATGCGCCTGTCGAAGGATTGTGCTCGAGTTCTGGCATTTTCAGTCGCAGATGATTTGCAAGGCAATGGTGTCGGTGCAGATGGGTGGCGGCATTTCGCTACAGAAGCGAAACGGCTTGGGATTCGCTCAGTTCAATTGGAAGTTCGCCAGGATAACCATACTGCAATTGGGATGTACCATCGACGTGGCCTGCGGCCAAAAGGCTGCATATCAGGTTTCTATCGGGGATATGATGGTTGGTTGATGCGTGGACCACTGCTTATAGATGCGGCGTCACAATGATGCCCTGCCTCGTGTTGGCACCAGTTAATGCGGACCCGACTCATGCAAGATGTGCTCAACCACGAGGGGGTCGATTGGGTCGCACTCATTGGCCCTGATGCATTGCCGATTGATTTCGCTCCAAATTCGTGTGAGATTGAATCAGCCGTTGCAATGTGGTTTGACCTTGATTTTCTTGTTGATGACACACCCGCCAGAATGATGATTCGAACGAGTGAAGCACTGATGCTGTCACACCGTGTTGATGAAAATCGATTGATTCTCATTCAAACCCAATTGAGCGTCAATATCGGCGCGTTGCGGAATGAGCTTGAAAACGCAGCACGAAGAATCATCGATTTAGCCTAATCGAAAAGCGGCCCAATCAATGAAACACCAGAACTGGTCACTTCCATGGCCTGTTTCTCCATCGAGTGTCTCACATGCCGCATTTTCTCAATTTGTAAAGTTCGGACCATTTGTCCATTGCGGCGATCAAGTCCAAGTTTGAGAATTGAATCTGCAAGGAAGCCTTCATTCCCTTCTAATTCGGCATTCTCACCGGCTTGACGTTCTGTGATTACAAAGGTGTGGAGGTTTTGGCTACGGCAAAATTCGAAGAAACGGAACATTCTCTTTCGCATTTCTTCATCGACACTAGTCAAACTGTAAATTGCACCCAATGAATCTAGAACGAAGACTGAAAACGCATCACCCCTTTCTCGTTTGAAGTGCTCAATCATTTTTTGTGTGAACTTCAGATAATCCATATCCTCATTTTCATTTCGCAATTCAGTGAAATCTGTGATTTGGAGGTTTTGAGGCAGAGTTACTCCAAGTGAATGTGTTGAACGCAGAAGACTGCTTGTTGTTTCTTCAACTGTACAATACAATCCAAAGCCACCCGATTGACGCAAATGGTTCGAAACCAATGAAAGACAAAATGATGATTTCATCGAACCTGGTGGTCCTGTCACAAGGGTCAGGTAAGGCGGATTTACATCAGTCGCAAGTACTCGGTCCATTCCAGGCATTCCATCGATAAACATGGGAATCGGATAGGGGGGTTCAACGGACGGGGTTTAATCGTTATCTCAATCGGATTAGGAAACGTTGCGCCCCCGTAGGGGGCGGGGCTGGAGAGCAGCGATTATATGGCATCGCCATTTGGCAAGGTTGACTGAAAGCCTGACTGTGTCAGGCCAAATGGTGATCTCAAATGAATGACGTCGTACCAGAACTCAAAAGACTACGCGGAATTTCGGATCTGAAGGCCACTAATAATCGCGACATACGCGATGGACTGAATGGAAAAATGAGGGAGCATATCGGTACTCGGAACACTTTCAACAGTGAAGTTCGAGAATTGATTTCAGAAGTTCAACACCAAAAAGGAATCCGGGATGAAGCGAACGGAACAGTTCGTGAAGCAAAATCAGACCGTGCAGAAAAAAATCAAGAAGTTCGTACTGCTAAAGACAGGGTCCGTGAATTGGATCCAAAAACAGAACAACGTGGAGCTCAAAACGACCGCCGTGGACGACGTGACAAAGAAGATACTCCCGCTTCGCTGCGTCGTAAAATTGAGGCCTTAGATCGAGAATTTGAGCTAGGGAAGCATACAGGTAGCAATGAGAAAAAAGCCATGCACACTATGAAGGCATTGAAGAGGAAATTGCGCGATATGGCTGAAAAGGAGGACTCAAATGTTGAACTCAAAGAAGCGCGCAAAACACTTGCTGAAGCAATTGATGCTCAGGAAGCCTCTCACCAAATCGTTGAAGAAGCAGCAAAAATCGCGCAGGAAGCTCATGATTTGATGTTGAGATTGAGCGAAGAAGTCGACAAATTACGTGAACAAGCGGATGCGAGTCAGGCTCAAGTTCGTCGGGCAAAGCGTGAAGCCGATCGTGCTCATCAAACATATATTGTGAGTTTGAGATGCCTACACTCAATCCATGACATCATACGAGCAAGGGACAACAGAGATGCTGGAATCGATTCTGGTAAATCTACACGGGTAGAGGTTCAGGACTTGATGTCCAAACTCATGTCTGGTGAAACCTTGTCTACAGACGAATTGATGGCTCTGCAGCGAAGTGGTGGTTAATCCGATGATTGGCTCCGACAACATCCAGTCCATTCTGGAGGATTATGACCGCCTCAAATTGCGAATCGGGATGACGGCAAGTCATAGCGCCTTGGATATCTGTGATGGTGCGATAGAGGAAGGTTTTCCAACCGTTGCATATTGTCAAAAAGGTCGGGAAAAAACGTACTCTGAGTACTTCAGAACCAAGAGAAATTCTTCTGGCCGTGTAATTCGTGGTATGGTCGATAAAGCCATTGTGCTCGATTCATTCAATGATGTAATGGCTCCTGACTTCCAGCAACAAATGCGCGAACGAAATGTTGTATACATCCCAAATCGATCATTTACATCTTACAGCCCAATCGAACGGATTGAAAATGATTTCAACGTTCCTTTATTCGGAAGCAGAAACATGCTGCGAATGGAAGAACGTACTGAAGAACAAGATTACTACTGGATTCTGGAACAAGCGGGTTTACCATACCCTGAAGCGATTGAAAATCCAGAGGATATTGACTGCTTGGTAATTGTCAAATTGCACCATGCGCAGAAGAAACTTGAACGGGGATTCTTCACTTGTTCATCATTTGAGGAATACACCCAAAAAGCATCCATCTTACTAAGAGAAGGTGTAATTGATCAATCCAGCCTCGATGGTGCTCGTATTGAGCGTTATGTGATTGGCCCGGTTTTCAACCTGAACTTTTTCTACAGCCCACTAGCCGAAGATATGCCAAAGCTAGAGTTACTCGGTGTTGATTGGCGGTTCGAATCATCACTCGACGGTCATGTTAGACTGCCCGCACCACAACAGATGTCAATGCCGGCTCATCAACAGATACCAGAAATGACTGTTGTTGGACATAATACTGCTACAATTCGAGAGAGTTTGCTGGAAAAAGCGTTTGAACTAGGTGAGAAATTCATCACAGCAAGTAAAGAGCACTACGACCCTGGCATCATCGGACCATTCTGCTTACAAACTTGTATCGATAAGGACATGGACTACTACATCTATGATGT
>JAQXFF010000164.1 GCA_029250425.1 Candidatus Thalassarchaeaceae archaeon
TCACTCATGAGCGTCTCTACATGCGCTTCTGGTTTGGATGAAGAAGAATGAGATACCGCATCATTGCCATTACGATGGCGAGTAAGAACGGCGACTACAGAACATAGAATCAGTGATTCAATGATGCCCACAGCTGGGACATTCAACAACCCCTTCTCTTCGACAACGGGTTCAACAGATGCATTCTCATAGTCGCCAGGCATTATCATGAACCAATCCAAATCTCTTGGGATGTCTTCTGAAAGAAATTCATGTCCTTCACCATTGACGAGAAAATCATCTTCAATTCGAATTCCAAACCAACCATCATGGTAGATTCCAGGTTCCACTGTGACTGCATCCCATATCATCAGGGGTTGTTGGTTGTATGTCAATCCGAAAAGCGGATCATCAGTCCCACTAGAGAGTAAGGGTGGCTCATGGACACAGACTCCAAACCCATGCCCAAGTGAATGAATGAACAAATCACCGTATCCACGCTCGGTAATGTGAGTGCGCGCAATGTCATCAGGTACCCATGCAGGAGTTCCTGCTTCGATGACAGGGAATGTCAAATTCTGTGCATCATAGACGGCCATGTATGAATCAATGATCGTGAAATTTTCGGTTTCACCAACGATGTATGTTCGTGTAATATCACTCACCCAATCATTCACGCGCGCGCCTAAATCAACGACGACCACGTCACCGGGCATCACTTGTTTAGGCCCCGCTCCATTGTTGGCAGGGTCGCCATGCGGAATCGCACCATTTGCACCACTCGCGACAATTGTGTCAAAAGAATTCCAATTTGGATTTGAACCCGCATTGATCATTGCTTGGTCAATTTCACCAGCAATGAATGCTTCAGTGTAATTGGCACCCATCAAAACCTCCCACAGCATGAAGCGAGCAGTCTCTTGCCCGATCTTTGAGATCCTCACCGTTTCACGAATGGAATCATCTTTGTTTGGAGAAATTCCTGTAGGGGAGGGGATGCGTCCAACTTCGGTTTCACATGCGGCTGCACAGGGGATGTAACTGAGTAGAAGCAAGGACAATACAAGCAATGGAACTACTCGCTTTAGCATGGCCGCACCATCACTGCGTGCACGCCGTGGTGTTTTGACGCTTCGGGCAACCTGCAGCGTCGAATTGATGCGGGATGGGCTACACCGCACCGATATGGCGGGTGCGGCCAAGTCCTTTCTCCTCGGAGAAGCGAAGTGGTTTGGTTCAGACCATTTACCCCCCCGTTTACCACACGAAGTTGAAGCCCCGGATTCATGGAATGGTTGGCGTCGCCAGCGATTGAAACCGGGTCTTGTAGGGTTTCTTTTCCCTGCGGCTTGGTCCGCATTCCTTCTCGCAGCCGGATTAATTCCAATGTTACTTCACGCCTCAGGGCATGGAATTGGAATGGATTTACAATTGGGTCT
Source organism: Candidatus Thalassarchaeaceae archaeon (assembly GCA_029250425.1). Classification (GTDB taxonomy): domain Archaea; phylum Thermoplasmatota; class Poseidoniia; order Poseidoniales; family Thalassarchaeaceae; genus MGIIb-P. Next base: position 1,419 of record JAQXFF010000164.1, read on the forward strand.
GATTCTTATTGTGGGTGCCTTCGTATTGCTTTGGTTGGGGGCTTTGAGAATTTCATTGAATCAAATTGAAGGCTCCCCTGCAAAGATGTTGATTTGGAATCTTGTTCGAGTTGAATCTGTTTTATTTGGTGTTTTGATTTGGATTGTCTACAATCAACCCGTTGGTTGGTTAGCTGTACTGGCCATGCTCATATTCATTCCATTGTGGTTGTCTCATGTCGTGCGAATTGCCACATTGTTGGCTTGGCCCCCAGCGCGATGGCTTCTACCGATTGCACATGTTGATGTTGGCCTTTCAACCATCGATTCCAAATGGGTTTCAGAATCCAAACGTTGGGCACGTCGCCCTCTCGCTCGACGATTGGTGAACCCGGGTGAAATGGGTGATACACACTTAGAGATGGTATTGTTTGGTGTTAGAGAAGGAAATCAAGATTTCATCGCGATTCATTTGGTACACCCTAGCGGTACAATTATCGATCCATTTGTGGGTCCATCAATCGGTTCATCCAGGCCGTTTTCCCATTTGGGTCCGACTTTCTCAGATGTCCCTAGCGTTGTATCCATACACGAAGAAATCGGTGTCCCACCGGTGTCCCCAGTAGTTGCAGAATGGCCATCATCCTTTGATCCAGAAACGAATGAAGAAGAGTAATTATTCCCACTCAATAGTACCGGGTGGTTTGTGAGTGATATCATAGACGACTCGATTGACATGCCCCTTCAGCGTGTTGGTAATGCGTGTGCTAATCTTTTGCAGAATGCTGTGTGGGATCTCGGAGTAGCGCGCAGACATTCCGTCAATACTGCGAACTGCCCTGACTACAATTGTTTCTCCATAAACTCGAGCATCACCATGAACACCCACGCTACTTACTGGGAGCAATGCTGCAAAATATTGCCAAGGGATTTCCATTTCACCTGCTGCTGCAGCAGTTTCGAATTCTTCCTCCACAATGGCACATGCTTCTCTGCATGCCTCGGTTCTCTCTCGCGTGAGGTCACCCAAAACACGGACAGCAAGTCCCGGACCAGGGAATGGTTGGCGATTGCTACTTGGAATTTCCATTAACTCGGCCATGTTGCGCACTTCATCTTTGTAGAAATCACGCAGTGGCTCGACAATTGTTAGATCGACATCATCGGGCAAACCACCCACATTGTGGTGGCTCTTGATGACATCTCTTTCCCCTCCACCAGATTCGATCCAATCTGGCGCAATGGTCCCTTGGACGAGATACTTGGCTCCACAAGCCGCTTGCTCTTCCTCAAAAACACGAATGAATTGTTCACCGATGACTTTGCGCTTTGCTTCAGGTTCAGTCACACCTTCTAGGTGCTTGAAGAAGCGGTCACTCGCATCGACAACCTTCAGGTTGAGCCCCAATTCTGTGAGCATTTCTCGGACTTCTTCTGTTTCCCCTTTCCGCATAAATCCTGTATCGACATAGACACAGTGTAGCATTTCTCCAACAGCATTGTTGGCCATAACTGCAGCAACAGTCGAATCGATGCCGCCACTACAGGCGATGATTGCAACATCATCGATTTTCTCTTTGAGAATTGACACACCTTCGTCAATAAGCATCTGTGCGTCCATTTCACGCACCTTCCGACTGCGTCAATTCGTCGTCGGCAATGACCTTGTTCGTCATTTCTTCACGATAGGTGGCAAAGGCAGTGGCGAGGTCTTCATTTGAACAGGACAATATTTGCACCGCAAGAACTGCGGCGTTATCGCCACGATCAACTCCCACGGTTGCTACAGGCATACCTGGTGGCATTTGAACAATAGAAAGTAGGGAGTCCAAGGGGACCTTTCCACCTACTGGGACTCCAATCACTGGTGCCATTGTCATTGATGCGATGACACCAGGCAAGGCTGCGGCCACACCTGCCATGCCAATGAAAACTTGGCAATTATTTTCAAGTGCAGCATCGATGATTCCTTCCAAATATTTTGGAGCACGATGTGCGCTGGCAACTCTCAATTCATATTCGATTCCGAAGTCATCGAGAATCTTTGTTGCCTTATTCGCCACAGGCAAATCCGAGCGAGAACCGAGGATGATGCAGACGTCCATCATGCTACGCCACCCGTGGTCGGTTCAAATGCCTCACGGTGTGCGTTGGCGCATTTGAATGGCGTGAAAACAGCCTGACTTCGGCGCAGTACCTCACCCTCTCCCGTTGTGTCAATTGTCCATGTCCAAATCCCTGGGTTGAGCCGATCACCTCCAGAATGTACCAACCAATTCCTCGCCCCAAACATTTGCCGATGGTGAGCTACAGCGAAGGGAAGGATGGGCGAAGGGAGATCCAACAACCACAACCCACCGACCCCTTCGCGTGCAGACAATAGTACAGTGGAGATACGACGGGAGATGTGTCTTTGGCTCTGCATGCAACGTGCTTCCAGCCATGCTGGCATTTCTTTGCCTGCCACCCAGAGATCAACAATGAGCAGAGCTCGCCCTGTTGCACCGATTAGAGCAGCTTCCGCGAAACCACGAACTACAAGGGGTACAGTTTCACCTCTTCGTAAATCACAGAGAGCCCCAATCAATCGTTGAAGACGCAACCTGGTTACAGTATCCAGTTCGGTGAATTCTCTAGGTTGGGGAAATACACCCCACAATGTCGAACGTGAAATCCAGCGAACATCTGTAAGATCCTCTGCAAAGTATCGCATCAGCCAAAGGCGAAGGTGCCCTCCGGGGTCCATCTCAAGTAATCGCAAGACTCAAGGGTCGTTTGTCAATCAGTATTTGATTGATTGAAGGGGGAGGCGTGCTCCACTTTCAGTTTGGTTCACTGTGTGTGAATAACCCATGATCCACTTTCCGCATCATATCGTCTGAGGCTCCCATCCGGTTCTTGGCACCATGAGATGCCAGTCTCATCCGCCCATGTGATCTGTCCATGTTCATTTGTTGTGGCGTGTGCTGGAGGCATGATTTGTGTCACCGTCTGTACTTCGAACGTAGTTGATGAATCGGTTGCAGCAACACCAGCCATGGCATAGATGTCCTCGGAAGGCTGTGGTTCCATACTGAAGGCACCATCGTATGAATCGCCCTCACCTGCCCCTCCTGCTCGGCGCATGAGGAATACAGCCGTTCCACCGATTCCGACGAATACAACAAGCACAAGTGCAATCCAGAACGGCATTGAAACTCCACCTTCATCTACAGAGCGACTCGCATCTGCTGGGTAATCATCAGCCACATCTCCCACACCATCTCCGTCAGTGTCTACAAATTCATTGGGGTCTTCAGGGAATTCGTCTTCAGCATCATTGACACCATCGTTGTCCGTGTCAATTTGACTCAAACTGCAGCCTTGGTTGTCCACTGATTGGCCCGCAGGTGTGCTTGGGCAAGAATCGGTTGCATCCATCACTCCGTCTTCATCTTCATCCACTTGTTCAGGCGAACATCCATCGGCGCGTGGATTCCAAATGGTCATTGTATTTGCACACTGATCCAAATCATTGGTCACACCATCGTTGTCATCATCAAGTTCGGAAGGTGCACAACCAAAGTTGTCAACGGTCGAACCAGCGGGGCTGTTTGGACAATTGTTATCCATTGCATCGCTGACACCATCGCCATCCTCATCTCGTTGTGTTGAATCACATCCTTCTGCATCGGCGTTGTAACCCGGTTGTGTCATTGGGCAGAGATCATCTGCATCCATCACGCCATCATTGTCAGTATCGCGTTGTGCGGCACCGCAACCAGTATTGTCGGCAACATCGAGTGTTGAGGTGTAAGGGCATAGATCATCGGCGTCATAGATCCCGTCTTCATCAGAATCCCATTCTGTATCTGCGCATCCATATCCATTCACAGTCGCCCCAGGTGGGCTGGCTTGGCATTGATCCAGATGATCCTTGATGCCATCATTATCCGTGTCACGCTGACTTGCAGCACAACCGTAACCATCCACAGCTTCACCTTGTGGCGAACCAGGACATGCATCTAATGCGTCATTGATTCCATCCATGTCACCATCTTTCTGAGAATCGCTGCAACCCATTGCATCTACAACTTCTCCACCGGGTGTGTTTGGACAGGTGTCTCCATCGTTTGTCACACCATCGTTATCATCAT
>JAQXFF010000178.1 GCA_029250425.1 Candidatus Thalassarchaeaceae archaeon
AAGATACCGATGATGATGGTGACAAAGTACCTGATGTCGGCGATGGTTGTCCGAATGGAAAAACCGGTTGGGAAACCAATCTAGCAGAAGATGCCGACGGTGATGGTTGCCATGATGAAGAAGAAGATCCTGATGATGACAATGATGGATTTAACGACGCATCGGATGAGTGCCCGGGTACACCTCCGGGTGTCACCGTTTACGATGGTGGTTGCTCTGCTGAACAGGGTGACAACGATGATGATGGGATTCAGAATTATTTGGATTTGTGTCCCGAGGTCGCTGCAGCCGATGGTTTTGACGTGAACTTTGACGGATGCACAGATGATGTCGATAATGATGGAATCCCTGATGATGTTGATCAATGTCTAGGTACGCCAGCGGGCGAATCAACTGATTTCTATGGTTGTGGTTATCTTACTCAACAGGATGCAGATGGGGACGGAGTGGTTGATGTCAACGATGGTTGCCCGGACACTTCAAACCTAAGTATTCGAGATGAGAACCCAGGATTCGCATTTGACGACCAGTTTGGTTGTTGGGCGGGAGATGAGGATGATGATGGGGATGGTTATGACAATTGGTTTGACCAATGTCCCGATAGCCTCACAGAACAGATCATTTTCGAGGGTGGATGCAACTTTGAACAGCAGGACGAAGATGGAGATGGTGTTGCCAACGGGGATGATGCCTGCCCTTACACACCTTCAGGCGCAGTAATTATCGATGGAGGATGTTCACGACAACAGCTCGATGCTAATTCTGGCGATTCAGGAATGTCTACTGGCACGTTGGTGGCAATCATCGCTGCGGTTGTGATTCTGATTGTCGGTGGTGCTGTGGTTGCGATCACAATCATCAAGCGAAAACAGGATACTGAATTAGAGGCGCGTCGCGCGGTTAAACGTGGTGATATGCCCGCTCCTGCGACTGAAGTTGCAGAAGAAGCAATCGAGGATACTGCGGAGAGTAATTTCGAAGATGATCCAAATTACAAGGTTGATGAGAATGGTTGTGAATGGTGGCTTGATGATGACCGAAAGTGGTGGTATCGGACTCCAGAAATGGATGATTGGGTTGAACATACTGGCGAACTGTGAATAAACCACCACGGGCGAGCATTAAGTATCACGCCCTATAGGGCGTGTTATGACTGAACAATCAAAGTTCACTGCAAACAGCCTGATTTTTGCTGTAATCATCGCACTTTTGTTGCAACCCTTGACTGGAATGGATATTGCTGAGCGAGTACCATCGGAACTCTCTGAAGAGGCTGAAATATTCTATGCTGCTCAGAATGAATGGACACAAAGTGCTGGAATGGATTCCGGAGGATTGGCAGCCATTATCTGGCCGAGTACCATGGGAGTAGATTCTACAGGAGATGTATTGGTTGGAGGTATGGTGATTGGTGACGCATTGTTCGGCACTCATGCTTCATCGTCTGATGCATTTGGAACGGGTACCCCTGGTCAAGTCGCCTACATCGCGAAGGCAGATGGGAGCACGGGGTCATGGCAATGGCTGACTGAGACTGGCGAATATGACGGGGGCGGATACGCAATGGTCAGTGGTATCGCCAGCCATGGAACAGATGTCTACGTTTGCGGCTGGTTCACCGGAAATGTGACCTTCGGAACAGATCAGTACCGTTCGACTCAAGATACCACTGATGCCTTTGTGAGCAAACTCAATGGAAATGGACAATTCCAGTGGACAGCTGTTGCCGGCGGAAACACTGATGACGATTCTTGTGAGGACATTGCCGCCGATTCAAGTGGAAATGTGTTTGCAACTGGTTCGTTTAATGGTACGGCGAATTTCAATTCCAACTCAGTAAGTACAAGCGGAAAGATGGACATTTGGATTGCCCAAATTGCTACAGGGCAAGTCACAACTGGAGGCAATCGATGGTCTTGGGTCTACACAGCAGGTGGACCAGAGGAGGATTACGGTTCGTGCATTTCTGTTGATGGAAACAATGTGTTTGGATGTGGTTGGTTCGCTGGAACGGCAACATTTGGAAACCAACAAACACAGGCAGCAGGTCAACTGGCTTCCTACGTTGTCAAATTGACCAAAGGTGGCTCACACGTTGATGTCGCGTCAGTAGGCGCGACAGGAGGCATTGTGCAAATTATGGACATGGTCGCCGATTCTGGAACGGTATATGTGACTGGACACACCATTGGGAGTGCACAGTTCGGTACACAACAAGTGGGTGGAAGTGGAGCCAATGACCGAATTATTTTCGTTGCTGAATTGGGAAGTAATAATCAGTGGTCTTGGGCCACTGGATCAACCAGTGGTACTTACCAAACTGCTCGTTCAATAGACATGACCGGCCAAGGAGGTTTGGCAATTGCAGGGTCATTCGCATCTGTAACTAGCGATGGTTATCTTGCCCCTTCCGGCAGTGCATCCTTCGGTAGTACAACTCTTTCCAGCGCTTATCTCGGAATGGTAATTGCTGGTATTGATACCAGTGGTAACTGGCTTTGGGCTGAAGTTGCCGATGGTTCATACAACGATGAGGGGTATGGAATTGCTGTATTGCCCTCAGGTTCGATTGTAAGCATGGGTGATCATTGCCGAGGGGGAACTACGGCCAGTGGTCAAACCTGCTCCATAACAATGGGAACCGGTAGTGAGAGTACGAATGGAAATTACTTTTCGGATCCCAATTCCAATGGGGGCAGTTATGCTTTCAACACAGGTATCCATCTTTTGGCCATCCAAGCGGATAGTGATGGGGATGGCGTAGGTAATGGTGATGACAACTGTCCAGTGACTGCGAATACTGACCAATCTGACATTGATAGTGACAACCTTGGTGATGTTTGCGATGATGATATGGATGGGGATGGTAAGGAAAATGATTTCGACAATTGCGATGGCCCTGAGGTAAATTGGGACAATACCGATGTCAGTATCGACATGGATCAAGATGGTTGCTTAGATGCGACAGAAGATGACGATGACGACGGCGACGGTATTGGTGATGCCAACGATCCTTGCACGGGTACAATGTACAAGCAGCAGTGGTCCAGTAATTCTGCCAATGATTATGACAGCGATGGTTGTCATGATTCAGAAGAAGATCCTGACGACGACAATGATGCAGTGAATGATGTTGTCGACGACTGTCTGCGCGGTTGGCACAATTGGACTTCAGATTCAACCTCTGACCACGATGGCGATGGTTGCAAAGATGGTGGGGAAGATGACGATGATGACAACGATGGTGTCAATGACCGAGATGCCATGGGTTCAATCCTTGATTCCTGCCCAACCGGTGAACTTGGTTGGACTTCAGATTCAACCAACGATCGGGATGGTGACGGTTGCCGTGATGCCACAGAGGACAATGATGACGACGGGGATGAGGTTGCTGACAATGTAGACAACTGCTCTCCAGGGCCGAATGG
>JAQXFF010000183.1 GCA_029250425.1 Candidatus Thalassarchaeaceae archaeon
ACGACTGTATTCATACTGACAGTACCCTTCATTGAGAACGTTAGTGCGACTGCAACAACTTCGATAGCGGTGAAAATCATTAACACCCAGAAATTGAATGCATATCGCTCAAAGCCTAAGATCGTGTGATGTTCATGTCCATGTTCACTCATATTGATGCCTCCGTTAGTACAGATAGAATGCGGGGAAGACCAAAACCCAGACCAAGTCAACAAAGTGCCAGTAAAGACCGAAGTATTCGATACTCACTGCGTTTTGAGGTGTATATCCACCGCGGAATGCTTTGAGAACCATGTATGCAAGTGCCACCATTCCACCGAATACGTGTACACCGTGTGTACCCGTGGTTACATAGAATGTTGAGGCCGCCATCCGTATATCGAAAATTGCATCCTGCCCTTCTACACAAGCACCATGGTGATCGGCACCACCGTGATGATCCCATTCATGACAATACGTGTACGCCGCCTCATGTATCGTGAAATGATCAGCACTCAATGATGGGGCGTGGAAGTAGTACCAATCTCCTTCATGTCCAATCTCAAATCCAACAAACCATTCAATCAGTTTGAAGGTCAAGAAGAGGGTTGCTAGAACTAGAGTCATTGAGAGATACTTTCCAACTTTGCTGTTGCGCTCAGCATCACTTAGACTTGCATCCTTTGCAGTCTTCAGTGCGAGAACAATAGTGTATGAGGAAATAATCAGTGCAAATGTATTGATTGCTCCTGGAATCAAAGTATCTGGCATGAAGCCCAAAGCCGCATTTGCGTGTTCTTGGTGATAACCACCTTCAGCGATAAAGTAGGATGCGGGAAGCCAGCATTGCTGACCTGCTTCAAGTACAACAGTTGCACCTGGCTCAATGCTACTTTGGAACAATTCCTCACAGTTTTCAAAGCCTGTTCGATATCGTAGATAGGTGCTGAAGAGGCTGCTGAATACCATCATTTCAGACATTAAGAACATCCAAATTGCAACCTTTCGAACATTGATGGTTCGGAACGGAGTTCCTACTGATTTGGCTTCGTAGGAACCACTGTGACTCCAATCTTGCCGCCAAAATACAGTAAGTCCAGCAAAGAAGATTGCCAATCCAGCGATTAGCAAACCGATTTGCGAGGAGTGTATAGCATAGGTCCAGATGTCTGCATCATTGTTCCATGTTTGCGTGAACACCTTGGTAAATCCTAGCAGGAAAATACTGGCGCCAAATGCCAACATGATAGGTGCCCATGAATTGTGAGGTGCACCACCGTGGCCATGGTCCCAATCGTGTGGGCCCCAATGGCTGTGCTGGTGTTCATGGTGATGGTCGTCGTGTTCTCCGTAACTCATTCTTCTTCACCTCCGTTATCTTCGGGAATCATCATCCATTGAATTATCCGTCCAAAGAATCCAGGTTCTTCATCACCGTGGATTTCAGCAAACTTCTGCACAGGCAGGTCGCTTGGATCGTGAGATGGAGTTGGAGGTGGGCTTGAGACCATCCATTCCATTGACCAACCGCCCCATGGGTCGTTTGGTGCCTTTTGTCCACGAAGACCGCTGCTAATCATATTGTACACCAAGATGAGGTTACTTGCAAAGAACATGAACGCAGCGACCGTGATTAGCATATTCCAATCAGCAGCTTCTGGTGGCAATGCAAAGTACTCATCTGTAGTGATGAAGTATGTGTGTTGTCTTCGAGGCATACCTTGAATTCCTAATCTGTGCATTGGCCAGAAAACCAAGTTGTAAGATATGAATCCAGTCATGAAGTGTAGAATTCCAATCTTTTCATTCATCATTCGGCCTGTAGCCTTGGGGAACCAGTAATAGATTCCAGAATACAGTCCAAAGACGATTCCACCTACGAACACATAGTGGAAGTGAGCTACCACGAAGTATGTTTCATGCAGATGCAAATCCATGGCAACTGCAGGGAAATACATTCCAGAAATTCCACCCAACGTGAATGTGACTAAGAATCCAAGTGCCCACAATGTGTGGGTTCGATAGACCAAACTTCCACCATGCATTGTTTGCAACCAATTGAAAATCTTGATTCCAGTGGGTACAGCAACAAGCATTGTGGTTAGCATTGTTACGAAGCGCAAGACCGGACTCATACCTGAAGTAAACATGTGATGTCCATAAACGATGAATCCAACAATACCAATGCCTGCCAGAGCGAACACCATCGACTTGTAGCCAAAGATTGTTCGTCGAGCACTGGTTGACAATACTTCAGAAATCACACCAAATGCAGGTAGTACGACCACGTACACTTCTGGATGTCCAAAGTACCAGAACAGGTGACTCCACAGCAATGGGTCACCACCTGCTGCAACTTCATAGAATACTGTCCCTATCGTCCGATCTAATAAGACCTGAATCAATCCAATTCCGAACGCAGGGATTGAGATAAAAAGCATCAATGTTGCAATTAGCATTGACCAAGAGAACAATGGCATCTGCATCCAACCCATACCGGGTGCTCTCATGGTGCAGAATGTTGTCATGAAGTTGATACCTGATATGGTTGAAGATGCAACAATCAAAATTTGCCCCGCCACCCACAACGTCGCGCCTGAATGCGCGGTGTGTGACACAATATATGGGGCATAACCAGTCCAACCGGTATCTGCTCCTTGACCACTGAAGATTCCAGTGAAGATGAGTAATGCTGCTGCTGGGTTCAACCAGAAAGCGAGGGCATTCAGACGAGGTAATGCCAAATCAGGGGCACCAATTTGCAAGGGTACAATCCAATTTGCAAAGCCAGCAATCATTGGCATTGCTGCTAGGAAAATCATCGTAGTACCATGCATGGTGAAGAATTGGTTGTATTCGTCTTGAGTGAGGAAATCATTTCCAGGAGTGGCCAATTGAATTCGGAATATAAGGGCGAAAAGACCCCCAACTCCCAGGAAGAATAGTCCATTGACCATGTACAAGGATCCGACTTTTTTGTGATCAGTACTCGTGATGAAGTCACTAAACCAAGGCCAGAATCGTTCCCAAGCGAAGGAATCAGGGTCTTGTCGGTAGAACACCCAAACTAGACATCCGAGGGTGACCACTACCATCAGGAGAATTGCACTCGCTAGAACGGTGAGTCCACTTGCTTGTTCAGCAGGCTGTGGCCCTACATCGGTGGTTAAGCGGCCCCACAAATCTCCACCATTGGTCGAATCGCCATTGACAGAGTTGGCATGAAGGATAAATTTGGCACCACCCTCCATTGGCGCAGTCCATTCGACTTGCCACAAACGTTGGTCATTGCCTTGTCCGCTGTCAGTTTTATCGATTCCAGAGTGTGTTACACTACCATCCGAATTGGTTTGTACCATTCCATCAACAGGTGCAAGGATACCTGCACTGGCCCATAGGTGGAAGCCACCAAGGGCTGCCGGATCTGTATTTTCTGCAAACGATGGGCCACCTGTGAATGAAATGTTCAGTGTGTACGTTGCTCCCGCTTCAAGTTCATCGGGAAGGCCTTCGAGGCTGGGCACAACTTCACTGCTTGCAGTTTGGCCGTGGCAGGAACATCCTCCATCCTGTGCACCAGAAATACCTGTAGGATACGATTGAACACTTGGAGCCATAACAACTGCGAATAATAGAATTGAGAGAATCGCAAGAGCGCGTGAATTTTTCATTTGCTTGAACATCAATAGTCACCTCACTCAAAAACCTCGACAACAGCAGTCATGTAGCCGTGATCCTTTCCACAGTATTCTGTACACATCAACAAGGATGAACCAATTTCATCCATGCTAGGAGTGTAGTATAGTCTTGTTTCCATTCCAGGTTGTGTATCTTCTTTGAGACCCCAATCAAGGAAAAAGGGAGCATGTGTAACATCGTTTGAATAAAGGAGGAATCCGTATGATTCATCCGCTTTCACGCGCAATAATGGTTTGATTTGCCCCTCAACTTCGATGGTTGTAATTTCACAAATCAAAATCCCATTATCGTTGTAAAACATTGTTGCTGAACGATTTTCCATCTCAACAGATGACTCCGGAGCTTCAGCAGTATCTCTGAGCGGATCACAATCAATATCCCAATACCATTGGTTCCCAGTCATACTGATTTCGTGTGCATCAGGATCCGAACTCCACATTTCGTCGATAGGGCCCCAGGCGATATATGTCAGATAGACAATGAGAATGAAAGGCACAATTGTCCATGTTAATTCCATTTTGAGGTTGTCATTTTCCTTTGGAAACACTCCTGGAATAAATTCATCAGATTCAAATTCTAATGATTTGTTATCAGAAGATCTGAATTTTAATGTGTTGTAAAATAGCCAGACCATTACAATTGCAAAAACAATTGCAGCCCAAATATTGAATTCATTGAATAAACTCCAGAAAACGTCCCCGCCAGCCTCCATGGTATATCCTCAGGCGCCCCGGAGTGAGGGCGCTATATTACCGTTGTCTGCCCCCCCATAGGGGGGTCAGGAAAACCAATTGAATTACAAACGCCATCCGATGATATCAAGAATCACCATCTACAGTTGATACTTGATGGGAGATTGGCCGACCGGACTCTTGCGTGAAGATGCGGAAGGTGTGATTCTGGCTGTTACCATCCAACCCGCCTCTAAGAGAATAGGAATCGAAGGAATCGATGTATGGAGGGGCCGTTTACAAATCGCAGTCAAGGCCATTCCACAGAAAGGCGCGGCCAATGAAGCAGTCTGTGAATTGCTTTCTGATACCTTTGGAGTACCATTGGTTTTCGTCGACATAATGTCGGGACACCGTTCACGTCAGAAATTAGTCAAATTACGCCAAGTAAGCAAATCAGACATTGAGTCGCATTTGGAGGCATTCCGTGTCGAATAATCGCGAAGCTCGTTATACTTCAGCCGGTCAAGCATTGGGTGGTGCACGCTTTCGAAACCGTCCAACGGCATCAGGTGGTTGTTGTTGCCCAATCATAGTCGAAGGAATAAATGATCGAATCGCCCTTCAGTCGATGGGTTTCACAGGCCCAATTGAGCAAGTAAATCGAGGTTGGGATCAATCACGTTTCATTGCATATATTTTTGAAAAATATGGTATTCTTAACAAGGTGGACCAGGGTACAGCGGTGATATTACTCATGGATTGGGATCGAACAGGCGGTCATCTCCAACGAAAAATAGGTGAAAGATTGGAAGCTTTTGGAATGAAAATTGATCATGAAACCAGAATGGAATTGCTGCGTGCAATGAAACCGGAAAGTCGCACTGTGGAAGGTCTAAAGGCACATACTGAGAAATTACGTCCCTATATTGATTCAATTGATTTAGAAGGCGCAGAAGAACAATAATCACTCAAGTTGAATGGCAACTCTGAGATCCAATCGCCCTTCTAAATTGTCACGAATATGATCCAATTCAGCAAGGCGTCTTGCGAGTTCATCCTGTAGTTTTGTGATGAGGCTATTTTTCATTCGTACCCAGCGAGGATCAGGTGCCCTCCCTTCTGATCTAGCTGTCCAATCAGCTTCCGCGAGTTGGCCCATTTCCCGGAGAATTCTCTGATGCCATGCATGCTCTGCATTGTCACGTAACTCACCGAGTAAGGGCAATAGTCGAAGTTGTTCACTTTCCAACAATGCTTCTTCAATTGGAGTTAGATACATTTGCAAATCGTGTTCAATTGACACCTCACCATTCTCCAGCAATTGCAACGGATTTGCACCATCATCGAGTACGGGGACCCCATCAGAATCAAGGTAAAGCCATCGTCTTACAGTTGTCTGAGTAAGGCTATCAACAGTCCAATCGATACAGACACACCAGGCTGCTTGAGGGGGTGTGGTCCGCAAACTGTCAGCCCGAAGAAAGAGAGGATCTCTACCCCTAACATCGAGCAATAGAC
>JAQXFF010000185.1 GCA_029250425.1 Candidatus Thalassarchaeaceae archaeon
GTTATGGGTCTGCGATTGGAAGTTGTACTTCCTGAGTCTTCTCTGACAGAAGCGTACTTTGCGTGTCGCTACGCGTGCCTACGCGAGCCGTTGGGGTTCCCCATTGGTGCAGAGCGCCTAGAAGACGATACCGAAGCCATTCACGCTTGGTGGGAAACCGATGATGGAGAGGTTGTCGCCGTCGGGCGTATCCACCGAATTCCAGATGATTCCGATGGTGCTCAATCTGATCACGCTGGAGCGGATGCAGCAGTCTGTCCAGCATTCACGCCTCTAGTATCCGGTGGCGGTGAATTGCGTCCTGCGGTCCAGATTCGACAAATGGGGACTCGTGATGAATGGCGTAGGAAAGGGCTTGCAAGCGGGCTTGTCGTCGCTTTAGAAGCTGCAGCCATCAGTCACTGGGATGCCAAGAGTGGTTGGCTTCAAGCAAGAATTGAGGCTGTTCCCATGTATGCTGGTGAAGATTGGATTCAATTTGACGATGAGTATGAAGTCAAGGGCATAGGCCCTCACCTTTCGATGTGGAAAATACTTGACGGAGAGGATTCCGATTGAGTGAAGATGAGCACCTCGCCATTTGGTTAGATACACAGTTGAGAACTGAACTTGACTTACGACCTAGTCGAGGAGTCAGTAAGGAAACTCGTTTGGGCCCAAAGACCCCTCGAATCATTCTTTTGGAAGATGGTGAATTTGCAGGTTATGCCGAGTTGCGACGAGTTGGTGGGGCAATTGAATTAGCAACCGTGGTAGTCGAACCATCGTTGCGAGGTAAAGGCCTTGCTCACCAGATTGTTCAGCAAGCATGGGAGCGTTGGCGGCAGGACCCTGTTTTGCATGGGACACCTTTGGGTGGCCAGGTCGATTTGGTGAAAGCCACACATGATGATTCTGGGCCAGAAGTGGTTCGGAGCCCACTGATTTCATTCACGCGCGATGCGGCCATGGCAGCGGCCCTGGTGGGCGGGGGATTTACCATGATGCCGCGAAAACGCCGCGCTTCGCGGCTGTGGTTGTGGAAGTCGGGCTTTGCTGCATTGCCATTATGGACGCAGATTTGCATTGCGATGGATCGATTGTATAGGGGTGTGATTTTCACCTTCAAATCACCCAAACGAATTCCACATTTTATCCGCAACTCTCGAAATTACAGATTGTTTGTGAGAATTCCCGAGACTGCAGAGCGGCCGCCACCTCGCATGCATATGCGAAGTGAACGCGAAGGCGGGGTGCCTGCCGATGTCATGGATCAAATGGAAGCAGTAGCATTCACCATGAACGATGTTGAAACCAGTCTAGAAGATATTACTGCGTGGGATGAAGGCGAGTAATTGGAGCACAGAAGGGGATTCGAACCCCTGTAAAATGGATTTGCAGTCCATCGCGTAACCGGGCTTTGCTATCTGTGCAGCAAGTCGCCGAAAGGCAACGGCTATTCAAGCCTCACTGATGGTAAAATCAGGAACAGCCAGTGGTTGCACCACAACTGTTGCACTTGAGGCAAGTACCATTTCGTACCATTTGACTGCCACCACAATCGGTGCATATGTCGCCAGTGAATCCTGCTTCACGAGCTTGTTGGCGTAGTGTAGTTTCTGGGTTCACATCCAATGTCATCTGGACATTTCGACTTTCACCTTGGGTTCGTGCCACACCATCATCAGTGATTTCCGGTCGACTAATCGAAGTGGTTTCCAAATCTTCCTCACTAACATGTGCGAGATCATTTCGACCAAGGTAATCAATGGCCAATTCTCGGAAGATGTAGTCGACTAGACTTGTCGCCATCTTGACTCGGTTTGAACCACCTTGAACCATTCCACTCGGCTCGAACTTTTGGAAGGTAAACGACTTGACAAAAGCGTCGAGGGGTACACCATATTGCAGGCCAATGGACACAGCGATTGCGAACTGATTCAACAGACTACGCCATGCAGCACCCTCCTTTGAAGTGGTGATCATAATCTCACCAAGACGCCCATCATCGTACTTGCTGGATGCCAAGTAGACCGTGTGGCCACCCACACTTGCCTTCATGGTGCGCGAGTCGCGAACGTCAGGCAATGGCTTTCTTGTTGCAATGTAATTTTGGACGAAAGCTTCGGCAATTGGAGCCGCTTTTCCTTGAGGAAGGGGCAAAGCTTCCGTCACTTGTTTGACGGCTTTCTTTACAGTGACAACTACCTCTTCTTCTTCTACTTCTTCTTCAACACCCGACATGTCCACTAGACTGTTCATCAGTGGTTGAGATAGTTTACTTCCATCTCGATATACGGCACACGCCTTGTTCATCGTTGAGTGTGAAAGATCGTAGGCAGCACGAACATCCTCAATTGAGGCATCACTTGGCATGTTGATGGTTTTTGAAATGGCTCCTGAAATGAATGGCTGCGCTGCAGCCATCATTAGGACGTGAGCGTCCCAATCGATGCAGCGGGTACCATTTTTCCCACCAGGTGTCGCACAATCAAAGACAGGCAAGTGCTCTTCCTTGAGGTGAGGTGCATCCTCAATCGACAAGTGGCCGAAGACGTGGTTGTGAGCATCCTCGATTTCGGATGACGAAAATCCAAGGAATCCTAGAGTGTCAAAGAAAGGTGTGTCACAATCCTCGCTCGATATCTTTAGAGTACCTGTGCAAAATTCATGCCCCAAAACGTGAGGGGCGAATAGTGAACGAATGTCGAATACATTCTCAACAGCGGCTTCAATCTTTGAGAATTCAGTATCAGAGAAACCCATTTCGAGCAAACTCTGCATGGGCACACTTTCACACCGTTCAAGTGAGCCAGTACCCATGACGTGATCAACAATTTCTTGCACTTCATTTTCATCGTACCCTAGTCGCTTGAGTGCACTAGGCACACCTCGATTGATGATGCGTAATGAACCTCCACCTGCCAAGGTCTTGTACTGAACGAGGCTGAATTGTGGTTCGACACCAGTTGTATCAGCAGCCATTACCAATCCGATGGTTCCTGTGGGTGCAATCACTGTGGTTTGGGCATTGCGATAACCATGTTCCTTGCCCATTTCGAGAGCTTGATCCCACACGCCACGTGCTGCATCAAGCAAATCCTTTGGACACTTCTTTGAATCAATGCCCATAGGTGCAATGGAAACGCCTTCGTATTGTTCAGCAGGTTCATTGTATGCGGCTCTGCGGTGATTTCGCATTACACGTAGCATATGTTCGGAATTTGCCTCATACTCGGGGAAGGGCCCAAGGAAGCTAGCCAAGTCTGCACTTGTTGCGTATGCTTCCCCGGTCATGATGGCAGAGATTGCTCCGCAGATTGCATATCCGCGTGAGTCATTGTAAGGAATCCCCATGTGCATGAGCATTGAGCCAATATTGCAGAATCCAAGTCCAAGGGTGCGGTACTCATACGATTTGCGAGAAATAGCCTGGCTTGGGAATTGTGCCATTAAGACGCTGATTTCTAGGGTCGTGGTCCAAAGTCGGCAAGAATGTCGGAAACCTTCGATATCGAATTTTTGTGTATCCTTATCGTAGTAATGAAGCAAATTAATGCTGGCTAGGTTGCAGGCAGTATCGTCAAGGAACATGTATTCACTGCAGGGGTTTGAACCATTGATTCGACCTCCTTCAGGACAAGTGTGCCATTCGTTAATTGTCGTATCAAATTGAATACCAGGGTCAGCACATGCCCATGCTGTATAGGCAATATCATTCCACAATTGATTCGCATCTAGTGTTCGATGAGGGACGGGGTCACGATTTTCTGCGGCGGCCTTATCCCTTTCTGTACGGAAGAATAAATCCCATTCACCGCCATCATCGACAGCTTGCATGAACGACTCAGGTACGCGAACTGAATTGTTTGAATTCTGACCCGAGACTGTAGCGTAGGCTTGGCCTTGCCAATCCGTGTCCATATTTTCAAATTCTACACTCTTCCATCCTTGCTTAGCTAAATCGAGCATTCGCTGAATGTGCGGCTGTGGGACACTTGCTTGGATTGCTTTGACCATGGCACTCTTCAAATTCATATTTTCATTGGAGTCCAGTGATACATTGTCACCATCCCAGCATGCCTCAAGCACTGCATTACAGTGCTTTTGGAGTGCCGCAGTCCCTGCAACGAGTGCACTGACCTTTTCCTCTTCAGATAATTTCCATCCAATGTACTCCTCGATGTCTGGATGATCCAAATCTAAGGTCACCATCTTAGCAGCACGACGTGTTGTCCCTCCACTCTTGATGGCACCTGCAGCACGGTCCCCGATTTTCAGGAATGAGAGCAAACCACTCGAGGTACCTCCACCTGAAAGCGGTTCACCGGCCCCTCTGATATTCGAGAAGTTGGAACCGGTCCCTGAACCAAACTTGAACAGAAGAGCCTCTCGGTTCCATAGTCCCATGATTGAACTTGTATCGCCTACCAAACTGTCACTAACACTCTGGATGAAACATGCGTGAGGCTGTGGGTGTTCGTATGCGTTGACTGAACGCATATCTTTCTCAGTTACTGGATCAACATACCAGTGACCTTGAGCTGGGCCTTCGATTCCATAAGCCCAATGAAGTCCAGTGTTGAACCATTGTGGGCTGTTGGGAGCTGATCGCTGACTGGAAATGAGGTAACACATCTCATCGAAGTAGGCCCGCGCATCACCTTCGCTGGCGAAGTATCCATGTTTCCATCCCCAGTATGTCCAGGTGCCCGCCAAACGGCGGAAGAGTTGGCGGCCATTTGATTCACAGCCATATCGGTCATCAGCATCCATTTTCTGCAACTTCTCTTCATCAGGAGCTGAGCGCTGCAACCATGCCGGAACACCATCTTCGGGTACTTTACGGAGGGCTGCAGGCACACCAGCTTTCCGCATGTATTTCTGAGCACAAACTTTGCCCGGTACGCCTTCAAATCCTAAAGGCAAAGATACATCCTTGATCTCAAAGGCCACAGTACCATCTGGGTTGTTAATGACGAAATCGGAAGTCGACCATTCAAACTGGTCAAACGGGTCTTTATCGACTTGTGTGAATCGACGTTCGACGACCATACCCTGTTCGCCAGCCTCTGTAATCGTATCTTCCTTAATTTTGGATTGTGTCATTTTTCATCAACTCGTAATATGTGGTGTGGAATGTAAAGTAAAGTTTCATCTGTGGCCCGGTGATACCTGTCTCCCCTCGCACAGGGAGTTCACCTCCACTTTGGAGGGTCTTTGAAGATATCGATGTCGAGACGTGAATATGTGCGCGTAGGCCGAGTAAATTGCACCTCTCAAGAAGGTGGTTAGAGTTATCTAAAAACCGTATTTTGTCATCTCGCAATTCTAATTTCAACGACGAGTCTGTTAAGATGTTCAAACTTGACCATCAACAGGCAACGCATTTGAGGGGACGCCATCCCTCCTCAGTGGGAAGGAGTGATTTGATGACAATCCCCGAGTCCGAACCGAACCCTGAATCAGAAGATGACGATGTTGATCCATTTGCAGAATTGGGTGTTCAATCAACTCCAGTAACCGGTAATGTTGCCGATGGTCTTGATGCATTTATGGATGACGAGGATGAGGATGAGGGCCCTATTGATTCGGCACCACTCGAAGTGGTGCACGGTGAAGAAGGGGAAGACGATGATGATGATTTGTTTGCCACCCTTGGTGTTGCAGGCCCGTCCGTGTCACTCGCATCATCAGGAGAGGAAGATATCCTTGCCGCATTTATGGATGATGAAGAGGAAGAAGAGATTTCCGAACCAACAGATTCCACCACAAAAACCTCAGATAAATCACAAAATGAGGCATTAGAGGCATACAAAATGGTCCTTGAAACTGTTTGGGTGGATGGAATTCTTGACCCCGGCGAAGTCAATTTACTTGCAAAACGAAGAGAGGATTTGGGACTTTCATTTGAGGAACATCTTGCTTTGGTTCGAGAAATGTTGGGGTGAATAAATGGAACCACTTGGTCGCACACCCTTCGAACATGCCTTGGCTTTGGCGTGGTACGATGACAAAATGACCGCAACTGAATTCCGCCAACTCGACACTTTACAAGAGTCCTTGAAACTAACAGATACCGAGCGTGCGGTAATTGAATCCGATTATGAAATACGCCTCGCCGAGGGCACAGCTCTTCGAGGAGGTGAGGAAAACTCCTTGGCCAAATGGATTGATGCGGTTCGAGCATTAGTCGCCGTTGAGAAAGACATTTCTAGTAATCTAGCCCGTCGCTTAGGGGGAACCGCTTTGCGCACAGGCATCACACAAGGTGGTTGGAAATCAGCCAATGTTTGGATGGAGCAACTCGGTTTGGCAGAACCGTTTGCTGAAGGGTGTTGGATGGTTGGCAGCCCACTGCCTGCATTGAGTGCAGTTCCCCTTGCATTAGCCCCTGCTGCCAAATCCCTATCTCTTCTTGAATAGCCGGGGCATTGCTTAAGCCAGTTTGTTTATCGCACAATTCAATGGCAGAAAATGCCATTGATCGGAATTTTGACAACATTTTGTTTTGCTGGGATTATTTATTTGGGAGTGCAGTAAATCCAACCAAATCTCTGAATGAATCGGAAAAGGGATTTGAGGTCCCTCAAGAAGATGTTTTGAGACAATTGATCGGACTCTAGTTTCGAATGTCGAGTTCCCAATCAACCGTCGCACCACTTCGTGTGACCATGGCGCCCACGGTGCAATTTTTCACGTGGCTTTTTTCGATGATTCGTTCGACCAATTTTCGTGGTACATCACCTTCAATCACGTAACGCATGCGAATGTTCGTGAACACCTTTGGTGCCTCTTCGCTGCGATCTGCATCCAATTCAATCCACATGTCGCGAACATTTTCCATGCGATGTTTGAGACCGGTAATCACATCGATGAGCGTACACCCACCATGTGCTAGCAAGACCATTTGTACAGGATTTGCAGAATCTTCCGTATGCATTGGATACTTGATTCCATGCTGGTTTTCAGCTTCTAAATCTTCGTCCCCTTTCCAGCGTACGATTCCCTTCATGGAAGCGCGCACACGTAAGGGGTGGATGAGGGTTAGCATCATCAATGGTAGCCCTGTCGCGCCGAATGAGAGACATGTCTGGCCACCCTATTTCCATGCAAGATGGGACACTGAACGTCCCTAATGACCCAGTTGTACACTATATCGAAGGCGATGGGATTGGAATTGACATCACTCCGGTGATGATCGATGTTGTCAACGCCAGTGTAGCCAAAGCCTATGACGGTGAGAAGCAAATTCATTGGAACGAAGTTTTGGCAGGGGAGAAGGCCTTCAATGCTACAGGGGAATGGCTTCCTGAAGCCACACTCGATGCCATGCGAACAGGCTTGGTATCAATCAAAGGACCATTGACCACACCTGTGGGTGGAGGCATTCGTAGCCTCAATGTCGCTCTTCGGCAGAAGCTCGATTTGTTCGCATGCGTCCGACCTGTACGTTGGTATGCGGGTACCCCAAGTCCAGTCAAGGACCCAGGTGCTGTGGACATGATCATCTTCCGTGAGAACAGTGAGGACGTTTACGCTGGTATCGAATGGGAATCGGGGTCAGCAGAGGTGGCCAAGGTCATTGACTTCCTGCAAAACGAGATGGGTGTAGATAAAATTCGATTCCCAAACACCAGTGGCATCGGTATCAAACCGATTTCAAGCGAAGGAACCGCTCGCATTGTTCGTGCTGCGATTCAATATGCAATCGACAGTGACAAAGACAGTGTGACCTTGGTTCACAAAGGGAACATCATGAAATTCACAGAAGGTGGATTCCGTGACTGGGGCTATCAGTTGGCCCAGGATGAATTTGGTGCAGAGTTACTCGATGGCGGTCCATGGTGCACCATGACCAACCCAAAGACTGGAAACACGATTACAATCAAGGACGTTATCGCCGATGCTATGCTCCAGCAGGTACTCACGCGCCCACGCGAGTATGGAGTACTGACAACGATGAATCTCAATGGCGACTACATCTCCGATGCGCTTGCCGCTCAAGTGGGTGGAATTGGAATTGCACCCGGTGCAAATATCAATTATGATACAGGCATATCTATCTTTGAAGCAACTCATGGAACCGCTCCAAAATATACAGGACAAGACAAGGTGAACCCTGGTAGTCTAATCCTCAGTGCTGAGATGATGCTACGGCACATGGGTTGGACTGAGGCAGCAGATCTAATTGTCAAGGGAATGGAAGGTGCGATTAGTGCGCAAACTGTGACCTACGATTTCGAGCGATTGATGGATGGAGCCACCCTTCTCAAGTGTAGTGAGTTTGGGACAGCAATCATTGCTCATATGTGAGTGATATTCGTGGATTTTGAATCACTCAACCTTTGTCAGCCTTTGTTGACCGCTCTTGATGAGATTGGATATGTCACCCCCACGCCAATTCAGGAACAAGCGATTCCGCTTCTAATTGAAGGTCGTGATATGCTTGGTTGTGCCCAAACAGGAACGGGTAAGACCGCAGCATTTTCATTGCCAATTCTTGATGCGATGGCAGAAGACCCTTGGCCAGGAAAACGTCGAATCCGTTCATTGATGCTTTGTCCAACCCGTGAACTTGCAGCACAGATACGAGAGAATATCGATGAATATGCACGTCACCTCGACATCCGTTCAATGGTGATGTTCGGTGGTGTTTCGCAACGCCCACAGGAGAAGCAACTTCGTCAAGGAGTTGACATTTTGATCGCAACCCCTGGCAGACTTCTAGATTTGATTGGTCAAGGCCTTGTTGATTTATCCGATGTGCAATTCCTTGTTTTGGATGAAGCAGATCGAATGCTTGACATGGGTTTCATCCGTGACATCCGCAAGATCCTTGCTTTGATTCCTGAAGAGCGTCAAAGCCTTCTCTTTTCAGCAACAATGCCCTCATCAATTGTAGAATTATCAAGAGATATGCTTTACGAACCGGTGAAAATCGAAGTAACTCCGGAGTCAACAACCGTTGAGGCAATTGAACAATCACTGATGTTTGTGATGAAGGGTGATAAACGAGCTTTATTGACTCACATCATCCGCGATGAAAATCCAGAGAAGGTACTTGTTTTCAGTCGCACAAAGCACGGGTGTAACCGCATAGTCAAACAACTTGCTCAAGATGAGATCGAAGCTCTTGCAATTCATGGTAACAAGAGCCAAGGTGCGAGAGAGAAAGCGCTTGGTAGGTTCCGAAATGGTACTTTGCAAGTTTTGATTGCTACTGATGTAGCAAGTCGTGGAATCGATGTATCAGATATCAGCCACGTCATCAACCTAGATCTTCCCAATGAACCCGAAGTTTACGTTCATCGAATTGGACGTACAGGTCGTGCGGGGCAGGGCGGAATCGCCATTGCATTTTGCGATGAAAATGAAGGCGAATATCTTCGAGGTATAGAGAAAACAATTCGACAAGAAATTCCCGTCGATGAAGATCACCCTTTCCATTCCGAGAAAGCCAGATCACGTAAGGGTGAGAAGGCGCCAAAAAAGCAGCAAAACCGTGGTCGAAGGGGCGGCGGAAGAAGGCAAAAACAAGGTGGACAGAACCGTGGGCAGAACCGTGGGCAAAACCGTGGACAGAACCGTGGCCAAAGACACCGCCGCAACCGCGATTAAGTCAAAGTCGCTGAGTCAACTTCTTTGACTCATTCAATAGAGTGCGTTCATGGACGAGCAATTGGCTGAGGTCAGAGCCCGCCTCCTCAAACTTTCCACGGCTGCGGAAAATGATGGGGAACCGTTACGTTGGTTCGAAGAATTGTACGCGGGTGCAAAACGAGATTCGGAAGAGATTCCCTGGGCGCGAATGGAGCCCCATCCCAAGATGGTTGAGTGGATTGCAAACCAACCGTCGGTTCAAGGTCGGGCATTGGTGGTGGGGTGTGGTCTTGGAGACGATGCAGAATGGTTAGCAGCAGCCGGCTTCAAGGTCACTGCATTTGATTTATCCCAATCATCCATCGATTGGTGTTGCGAACGTTTTCCAGAATCAACAGTCAACTATTGTGTCGCTGATTTACTTACCCCGCCTGTTGAATGGCTCGAATCGTTTGATTTGATTGTTGAAATCCACATCCTACAGGCCATTCCCGAATCCATTCGAGATCAAGCAGCTGATAGCCTTCACACCCTTCTTAATGACAATGGTTACTTATTTTGTATTGGCCGATTACAGGGCCTTCAAATCCCAAATGAACCGGCACCACCTTGGCCTTTGACCCAGGTGTGGTTGGAAGGCCGCTTCAATCATTTAGGGCAGGTAAATTTCACTCACTTTGTCAATGAAGACACACCAACAATTGATCGTTATATTGCTGCTTGGCGTCGAATTATGCCCATTGACTGAGTTCGCGAGCAGTTCTAACAACACCGAATCCGAATGTTTCTTCCAAGGAACGCCTTACAATCCAGAAATCAGAATCACGCGAAGCGATAAGAATTGCACCAATGCCCTTGTGCATCGAATCAGCAAGTACAGCAGATTCTCTCATAATGTCGCGATCACCACGCTCAGGATAGATTGCATCCTTGCCAATTTTTGTACGTTTTTTATTTGCAGCCTTCCCGTCAAGAAGTTCGAAGTAGGTTTTTCGATGACTCACCATGAATTCTATGGTTTTCTCTTCAAATGTTGAAACTACATCCTTTTGCTCAGTATCGATGATCGGTTTCCAAGTATTGTAATCCGACAACACTTGCTTGCAAATTTTTTCAATTGCTTTCTCGGTTACTTTTTCAGTCCATTCTGCATCATTTAACCAAATACCATAGAATAGCGAGCGAACTCTTTCGAGTTTACCCATCAAGTTCTTGAACTCATTTTCCGCAGCCTTGGGCGTCTTGAGTTCAATCATTCCTGCATTGAATTTGTAGAGGACGGTTCGATGGAACGATCCGTGTAAATTGGTTTCAATCCCCCCTTCTTCATCCAGTAACAAACCAATGCGTTCTCTTGCAGCATCTATGAGCAAGTTTGTGTCTACCAATACCAATGGTTTCAGTGTTAGATGGCGCAATTTACGACGGGTTCGGATGGGAAGGTTGTCTTCATTTAAGCGGAAAATACCATTTTGACTTCGGAGTAAAGCCTTCATTTCATTGTTGGAAAATTGACCGGAATTCATCGCTCGTTCAAACATAATCAATCCCTGGGTTGGGTTGAGTGTTGCCGCTTCTCCAGCCACGCTTTCGACTTCTTGAACAGAAGCCCCATCATCGAGAATATGCTGGAAACGATCCTCCAATTGACTTCGTTGGCTACGGCGATTGTTAGAAAGTCCACGCTTTGCGGCTCTAATCCGCCCTTGCCACAAGTCCTTGGGGAGGCCGTGGGCATTTGGATAAGTGAATAGCAAATCCAATTCATCAGAAGCATATGTTGTGCGTTCTCTTTCAACAAGTTCTCCATCCACATTCTCTTCGGAGATAATTTCTGTACTTGATATTCGATCTAGTAACCGTCGTCTTGCAGAATCAGGTTGCTGTCGAGCAGCATCATCACAAACATGGAGATACAATTGGAATATTCCAGTCATCGCAGATTGCAAAGCCTGCTGATTTTCCAACATTTCCACGGCTTCAGAAAATTTCCCTGCATGAGCAAAAGCGATGAGCGCCCGTCTCGCCAACCTCACTCGGTTTTCAAAACTGAATGTAATATCCTTGCTTGCCCGACGAAGCGCCCGTCCCGCCGATAGGTGTTTGCTCGTTTTTTCCTCAATTGAAGCGAGAATAATTTGGTGCCATGATGATGATGCTGCATGCATGCGGTGCCATTCAGCAAATGCAGGAATTGCAATACTATCGTGCTCCAATACCACTTGGCGAATCGCTTCAACAATGTTCTTTCTAGGGTTGGAACCAACCAACCCATCCAGTGTTGAGATTGCAGAATTTGTACTATCTTCTCTGTGATCTTCTAATAGACGAATTGCACGATTGAACCTCAGTTGGTCCAATACAGCTGAGAACAACCGCAACTCGACCCCACTCAACGATGAATTCTGAATCGAAGATTGTAATTTATCTAGACGATCAGATGGGACCAACCCGTCACCGTCTTTCAGCATGGCCTGCCGACACTGATTGAATGCTCTAATCGCTTCACGATTTCCTGCCACTCTTCGTTGTATAGCATCCAAATCTGCAGGCGCCCCCTCTAGCAATTTTAGAAGGCCAATTGATGTTTCAGATAACACTCCACTAGGTTCGTTAGCCAATGCATCAATGGCTTTTGATCGAGCCTGCAGATCCCAATCGAATAATTCTTGATCTGCATCACCTGGTAGCAAATGATGAACCAGTAATGTACGGAAAGGGTGCACCGTCGCCCCATCCTCCATCTCCATCAAGATTGAACCAATACGAACAGCATCACCCGATTCGGTGAATACATCTAGAGCCAGGTCTCCAAATTGATTCCAATCTAATTCCCCTCGCCCTTGAATTTCAATGATTGCTGCAGATTGTAATTGGAGGGGCACATCGGTATTTTTCATAATCAATTCAAGACCATCTTTATCGAATCGGTGGATGTTTTCCATCACTCGTTCAATCAATGCATTGTCCCCAATGGCTTCAATCAATTTGAGGGTGTGGTGTAATTTTGAAGAGTCAACAAGATTTAATTCCGAAATGACTTGTAATGCCGCTTCATTATTTTCTTCTCTAACGTGTGCAGCAACCAAACTCCACATCAATGCCCGTCGATCATCTCCTTCGTCCAATAATTGGACACCCTCTTGAATATCATTGGCAGATAATTTAGCGTCATCGGGAGCACTAATCCACGATTGGTGGCGCATGGCGACCGATAATGCGTCATCTCCTTTGACCTCATTACAATTGGCCCACGTATCTAATTCACCAGAACGAAGTTGCAGTAAGGAGAGTTGATCCCTAGCAACGATTGCAACCTCCTCTCCACTTTGTAAGAGCGTATTCAAATCGTCAGTAACCCCTTCTTCATCAGCACAAATCCGAACCATCGCTCTGATTAGCAAAGCATCTCCATCCAATTCTCCGAATGATTTTGACGGCCCTGTGAATTTACCCTTGGCTTGGAGAGATTTAGCAGTTCTTTGAATACTCAATTCAAGTTCGGCTGAAAGTGAAAATGGTGTGGGTTTTTTTAGCCATTCTGCCAATGCTTCACGGTCAGTAGGATCAAATCTTGCTGAGAGAATCCATGTATCGGAATTCGTGGTAATTGCATCTGAAACTTCAGATTCAGGATATGATTGCATCTCAGCCAATAAGGGTGCTTCACTCCCTAATTTAGGCCAAACCGGGTGAATCCCCTCGGCACAAGAAACCCGCATTTTCTCTAATTCGGAATCCCATATAGGGTTCCATTTGTCTCCCAGCCGTGCTTTTTGTACCAACATGGCTGAGAGTCGATAAGCTGCTGGAGCGTGAGATGTCACCAAACCCTCCATCCCTTCAATCCAATCTTCAGTGCTTGAATTTCGCGTTCGCCTCCCACGGGATCTCATCCGCCGACTGCGATTACTCGGAGATGAATTATTATTGAATTCTTCTTTGTTTAGGGCCACAAGGAGTAACCCTTTCCATGACTTACCCAAGAGGTCCCAAGCCGCAGTATCCATGGCCTTCCGCTTCCGCTTTTCAGGGGCTTCTCCGGCCGTGACAGCAACATTGAGGCACTCGAGTAAGTAGTCTTCATCACTTGCCAGTTCAGCCACCTCCCGCCTACGGCGGGCTCAAGCCATCGTCCCACTACTATGAACGCATCGCTGAAGTGTAACTCTCTTCTCGGCCTGTCATGGACGCGACCAATTTGGTCATCATTCTGCTTCATCCACTTGCTGCTTTGACAGTGATTGGTTGGATGATTCGGCAGCATCGTTGGAGACAACGAGGCCTCTTATTGAAAGGTGAAAAGAGGAAAGAAGCCGTTCAATCGCATGAAACAGATGGAGAGCGCCTGTATATTCTTGCCTGGCTTGTTGTGGTGGCGGGTTTTATTGCTAATTCTCTCTATCGAATCCGAACAGAAAACGCCACTTTACCAGGTGCACTAATGCCCAGTGGCGCAGGAGGTCTACATGCAGGCGGCGGCATTATTGGATTGATTTTGGTTACCATACTTTGGCGTAAGGGAAGGCAGACCCGTGATTTGAGAAATGCCGGAGAACCATGGGCCGCTGAAAAGCAGCGTCATGGAAGAGCATCCGATGCGATTATGATTCTAATCGGTTTACACGCATTTTTAGGATTTCTTTGGTTGATGCAATTATTGTCATGACCGATTGGCCCACATCAACATCCAGGCGTCCATGTTTCGTTCGATGTCATTTGCATCAACACTGCGATCTTCTTTTTGTAATGATTTTGAAAGAGGTTGAATCCGACATCCACAAGCATTTGCATGGCCCCCACCGTCAATATCGAAAGCCGTCGCCAGTTGAGTTAGATCAAACAAACCACCGTTTTCATGCAGAAATGAATTACTGTAAAATGAAGCTGAAAGTGGCCATTTTTCATCATCACCATCAGAATCCAAATATCCATGCACGATCATACATGCATCACATTGGTCACCAAAGTGCGCAGTTACGAGGTAACCATTTGTTCGAATTCCTTTGTCATCTAGGCGAACAATCGCCATCCTATCAACAACGTTTGAGCATTCATCTAACATGGCTTGTAGCTGTCTAAATTCATCTTTCGCGTGACCAATTTTTTCCGCAACAATTGGCAATTCCACCAAATCATGAGGCATCACTCCATCAACAATATGTTGCAATATTGTTTGACAGTAGATGTCATCTGTGGCATCAATGGTTCTTCCAATCCACACAATCGGATGTTCTGAAAGGAATTCTTGACGCGAAATTTTCCCACCATCTAATTTGTCAACCATCTCCATCCAAGTGGCAATATCATCAAGGTTGACACTTTCCTGAAATGTATTGAAACAGACGCGTGCAGCACTCAACGCATCTTCCCAAACAATATTGCAACCATCTTCCGCCGCAGCAATTTGCTGTGCAGGTGTCGGTTTGTTGGTTAGATGATGATCAATATGCAATCCACACATGGGGTGGAATGGGAGGTCGAGTACGGCTGTACCTCTTGTCATCCAATCGTCAACTCCACCCCTTCGAACTTCGGCAGGATGACTGAATCGAACTGGAACAGCATTCCAAACTCTGCGAAGAATTGCTGCTGAGAGCAATCCGTCTAGATCTCCATCTGTAACGATACGTTCAATGTTCATCTTCGATACGTCGCCCAACAGACCCTCTCCAAGCGTTGTTCGTCTCCACACCTCGCTCTTAGCGTTGGCGACACTACATGCTGTACATACGCAAGCAATTAGTAGACCACGCCCTTTCAGGTAACATGGAGACTTCATGCGGCGTCGTCCTCGTCAATTTCGGAAGTGTTCTGTTACTGCAATATCCGCAGGGCCATTGGGGCTTTCCAAAGGGCCATTACGAGGCCGAAGATGGTGCATATCAACGTACAGCGTTGCGTGAATTGGAAGAAGAGACTGGCATATCAGAAGTTGACATGCTAGACGATTGGCGAATGAGAACATACTACACATTCACTCGTAAAGGCCGTTCTGTGGAAAAAGAAGTATTCTGGTTCATTGGAGAAACTGAAGAGTATGAGATTACCTTGAGTCACGAGCATAGAAATTTCATGTGGCTTGAATGGGACGATGCTGAAAATCAATTGAATTTTGATCAAAGCAAAGAGGTATTGCGCGGAGCACGTGCACAATTGAGAGCCCTAGGTCGAGAACTTTAGGCCAGATTCCTTTTGCCCAATGGGACCCAGAGAGTCTCATCTTCGCCGAGAATCATAACAACCCATCGGATCATCACAAAGAACCAATCAGAAAGACGATTCAGATATGCGATGATGACATCACGAATTGCATCCACACCTTCTGATTCACGCAACTCCATTGCACCCCTTTCGGCACGCCGGGTGACTGTACGTGCGAGGTGCATTGTGGCGATTAAAGGTGAACCTGTTGGTAGAATGAACGATTCCAAAGGTTCCAATTTCTCCGTCCATTGATCCATATCATCACAGAGTCGATCGGCTTGTTCGTCTCCAATTACAGTCATGGCTTCAGGAACTTGGCCTGCTTGAAAAGCACATTCGCCACCAATATCGAAGAGCTCTTGTTGAACAAGAGCAATTTTTGACGCCACGGAATTTTTCACTGTTCTTACAGTAGCTCTTGCACCACCATCTTCGTGGAAACTGTTTACGCGACCCAATTCGGCTTGTACCATCCCAATCACAGCATTGAGTTCATCGATTGTGCCGTAGAAATCTACACGCGGGTTATTCTTTGAAACACGCTCACCTGAGGCAAGTGAAGTTTCACCAGTATCGCCCGTGCCAGTGTGAACCTTGGTGATGCGGACCATGATT
The DNA here is from genome assembly GCA_029250425.1 of Candidatus Thalassarchaeaceae archaeon. Classification (GTDB taxonomy): domain Archaea; phylum Thermoplasmatota; class Poseidoniia; order Poseidoniales; family Thalassarchaeaceae; genus MGIIb-P. The sequence continues at coordinate 16,405 of JAQXFF010000185.1, forward strand.
TGGCGGAGCGGCCTCTAAACAAGGGTCTTTCGCTGCTTCAAACACTTTCAAAGACTCCATCATCCTCTGGTTTGATGCGTACTTTTTGCAACAATAAGAAGCCTAATGTGCCCCAAATGAATAGTTCTATCACGATGCAAACCCAATACCAATATCCAAGACTTGAGAGAATGGCATTGGCATCATACGGTTCTCCATTGAATCCCATGTAGATTGCTTGGGATAGCAAATTTGCTCCAAACCAAACGAGAACAGCGACCCAGCTTAATCGAACACTGAGATCATTCCACCGTCCTTTTTTCAGTTCATCACCATGTGTAATTTGTCATCCGAGATATTTAACATACACTAGAGCAACCCCGAATGTCCCATCATTTAGAGAGGGTTATTCGGACTCTATAATCGGCTTACTGAGACCCTTTAGGCACGATTCGATTTTCGTTAGCCATGCTTTATCGACAGTATCCATCCCTCCAAGCCTTTCCAACATTTCAGAGTGCTTTGTTGCGGCGGCAACATTTCCACAATATTCGTGAATCTGAATCAATGCAGCATGACTCATTGCATCTAACCATGAATCATCCACACTCCAGGATTTTTCAAACATTGAAATGGCACCACGATCACCCTCTATAAGTCCTCGATCAAGTTGACGAAGTGCTGCCTGGGACCATGAAATTCCTTGTATACCAATGATGAGTCCTTTCCAGAATAGAAATACTTCAAGGAGAATCACAATGGTTGCCAAAAGAAATCCAACCCACTGTTCTGTCGTGTTGTAAGAAGACCATCCATTGGCCAATGCCGAAATTGTTGCCGCTACAAACCACATTCCTGCAAATGGGGCCAAGATCACATCTTTTTTCCGACGATCATGAAAGGCACCAATCGTGACCCCAATTCCCCCCATCAGTCCAGAGAGTATAGCAGGAAGCTGGGTACTTGTTGCTCGAGGGGAACTCATACCCAAGGCCAAGACACCGGTGAGCCCTAACATCAGCCAAGCCCATCTTCCGCTAATTTCAGGAAATGGCTGTGCATAACTCATCCAGAGTAGTAATGCCGAAGTTCCACCGAGGAAGGCAATCCAAGCCCACATTAGATAGAGCGCGAAGGTTGCGGTATTCAATTCATTCCCGCTTCGCCGCTGGGTTCACCATCGTCACCACGCCATCCGGGTTGCCAGAATTCTTCATTGTCTAGCCAAGCCAACCAAGCCTTAGCATCTGCTTTCAACAATCGATAGGCACGCCGTTCCAAACCTTGGAGTAATTCAGCATCAATTTCCTCATCAGTGCGAGCCCCTTTCCATTCGACTTGTAATTCAGAAATTCGCCGTTGACCTTCGGCATGGTTGTCAAAATGTTGTTCACACATTTCGCGTAATTCAGTCAACCAAACGCGGGTACCTTTGATGTGAAGATTGTCATTCAATGGTTTTACCCGTCGACCAAACGGCCACCAACCCATGCCCCTTCTTTACCACCCATCCTCCTTGAGCCTTCGCCCTAATCCTGAAGATGCCCCACGTTCGGGACGCATCATGGCCCGCATCGTTGTCCATACCCATGGCAAGGCGCGAGAGAAAGGATATTCGCACCTCATTGACAAATATTCAGAGCGATTAAAAAATCGCGGTGTCACACTTATTGTCCATTCAGGTCGCTTGGATCATGATGATTATGTGTCTAAGGTAGAAACCGCCGCTACAAACGGCGCTCTTATTTTACTCGATGAAAATGGTCAGAGCGGAACCACTGAATGGATGTTTTTGAATTGGAAACGCTGGAGACTTTCACCTACAGCCATACATCTGGCCATTGGACCTGTTGACGGTTTTGAGTCAGATGTTGTTGACAAGCATGAAACAATTTCATTGGGACTTTTGACCTTGACCTATGAAATGGCTGCAGTTGTTTTACTGGAACAGTTGTATCGCGCCAGTGAAATGGATCGCGGTTCACCTTATCATCGAGATTAGTTGATTGTGGAAGCGATCCGAATCATTTCTTCGATAAATCCGTTCAGACTTTCAGTATCAATCGCAGGATTGCAGATAACTGGCCGCAAGATAGTTTTCTGATCTACTTTGGCCACACTCACCATGAATTTACCATCGCGCACCATTTGTTGCCTTATTTTTTCGTTGAAGAGATTGATTTCATTTTCATCAGAAATTGAACCTTTGTATCGCAAACATACATTGGTGAAAATTCGTTCACAGACCAATTCTAAATCAGGATGTTCGACAACATAATTTTCCAATTCAATGGCCAAATCAACATATCGCTCAATGCGATCTTTCCATCCCGAGGTACCACAAGATTTCCATTCAATCCACAATTTAAGAGCATCAACACGCCGCCCACATTGCAAACTCTTGCGGCCAAGGTCATATTCTTCTCCGTATTCTTGGAATAAATAATGGGCCGATTTGATGTAAGAACAAGTGTCGCCTAAATTACCCAAATGGGGGGTCAATAATACGGAACAAGTCAAGGGAACTCCCATCAATTTATGAGGATCCCATGTGAGACTATCCGCTCGTTCTATTCCAGCCATTAAGTGCTTATATTTCGGTGAGAAAAGGCAGGGCGCACCCAGTGCAGCATCAACATGTAACCACAAGTCTTCATCATGGCACACGTCTGCAAGTTCATCAATTGAATCAAAGGCACCGCGAACCGTTGTACCTGTTGTTGCAACAACACAAAATGGCGTGCGTCCTGAATCACGCACATCTGTAATCGCGACACGTAGAGCATCAGAGCTCATCTGTCCCTTTTCATCAGTCTCTATTTTGATAACACCTTTGGAACCAATTCCAAGTACGTGAGCTGACATGAGTAGTGAATAATGTGCATCTGCTGAAACAAAGACTGCCATTTCCCCCCCATCTACCCCCTCAATTTTTGAATTGGGAAAATATCGATCACGTGCAAGAAGTAAGGCGAGCATATTGGAATTTGAACCTCCTGATGTAAAGGTCCCATCCACTTGGTCCCACCCCGCAAAGCGGCCAAGCGTAGCAAGCATTTCCATCTCAACCAATGTTGCCGCTGGCGCAATTTCCCACGTGTAGATACTTGTGTTTGACAACACTGTTGCAATCTCACCAGCCAATCCAGCTTCCGAAAGCCCACCCCACAAGGGTTGCAGAAAATGCGGATGTTGTGTTCGAACACATTCAGAAATATAGGTGTCAATCACTGAAAGCAATTCTTCAGTATCCACACCAGTATCATCAATTGAAACCTTCAGAATTTCAGCGAGTTCCGTTGGTGTTCGCCACTTTCTAACGGGTAATTCACGATCCATACGTTGTCGATAATGTTCACGAACAATATCAAACACACCTTCAAGCAGGGAATTCTCCACAATCTCACCTCAAAGTTGTTGGCGCTTTTGTCGTTGTGCATCAAGTGCACAAATTGCAGCCATGTGAACAACATCACGCACACCATCTTCTCGTTGCAAGACATGAACGGGTTTTGCCATCCCTTCAAGGATAGGGCCCGTCATTTCAGCATCCCCCAACCGCTGGAGTAATTTGTAGGAAATATTGGCAGCCGCAAGATTTGGACAAATGAGAACATTTGCAGGCCCCCCGAGTGTCATGAATGGATATTGATCCTGGATGGATGGTATGAGCGCAGTATCCGCTTGCATCGGCCCATCGATAATTAGAGTCGGGTCTAGCTCCTTAACAAGCTCAAGTGAATCTTCAATCCGCTCGCTGCGATATTGGCTAGATGACCCGAAGTTAGAGAACGATAGCAGAGCCACCCGTGGCTCAATTCCAAATCGTCTGGCTACACGAGCGGTTTGCACAGCAATTTCTGCGAGCGTTCGAACGTCTGGATAGATATTGATTGTCGCATCTCCAATGAACATCAATTGACCCTTGATTGTCATCATGTATGTGCCGACAACCCGATGAGCATCCTCTGCCATTCCAATTGTCGCTAAGCATGGTTTCAAGAATTCAGGATAATCTCTAGAGATACCGCCAATGATGCCGTCAGCATCCCCCATTTCTACCATCATGGATCCAAACCACACTCTGGATTTGAGCATTCGTTTGGCATCCGTTTTCGTAATGCCCTTCCGGCCACGTTTTTTCTGTAATGCTTCGGTGTACACTGTCCGCCTTCGAGGATCTTCGCGAGGATCGATTTCCTCACATTCAAAATCAAGTCCGAGTGCTTTTTTTGCAGCTGCAATTTCGTGCGATCTACCCAATAAGACCGGGAAGCAAATCCTTTCTTGGATACATTGTGCTGCAGCCTTCAACATCGTAGGGTGGTCGCCTTCTGTGAAGACAATTCTTTGTCTGAGTTTGCTCGCTTTTTCAATCACACCACGCATAATTGATCGCGTAAGGCCAAGTCGAGCCTCGAGTTGATTTCGGTAAACATCAACATCGAATGAATTTGCAATTTCGGTTGAGACCATACCTTCAGCAACAGCGGCCTCAGCAACTGCACTTGCTTCCCAAATCAGAACTCTGGCATCGAAGGGTTTGGGAATGAGATAATCGGGACCGAATTGTATCTGAGCACCACCATATGCAGCAGCCACATCATCGGGAACAGGTTCCTTTGCAAGGTTGGCTAACGCCATGGTTGCAGCCATCTTCATACCTTCAGTAATTTCATCCGCTTGAACATCAAGAGCTCCACGGAAAATGTATGGGAATCCGAGTACATTGTTGATTTGATTTGGGTAATCTGAACGGCCGGTTGCCATGATGGCATCATCACGGACTGCAGCAACTTCTTCTGGCATGATTTCAGGAGTAGGGTTTGCCAATGCAAAAATCAGTGGACGCGCAGCCATTTTTTCAATCATAGAACCCGTAACAATCCCGGCTTTTGATAGTCCAAGAAAAACGTCTGCTCCAACCAATGCTTCAGCCAAACCCCCTTCCGGAATATCTCGTGCATACTTCGCTTTGTACCGGTTTAGTTCACCATCATCCTTGCGTTTTTTTGTCATGATTCCACCGGAATCACATACCAGCATATTCTCTTTTCGTACACCCAATCGAACGTAATGTTCTGCACTGGAAAGTGCTGAAGCACCAGCACCGGATACGACAACTTTCACTTGACCAATTTTTTTGCCCGTGATTTCCAGTCCATTGAGAAGGGCAGCGCCAGAGATGATGGCCGTACCGTGCTGATCATCGTGCATGACAGGTATGTCAAGTTCCTTGACCAAACGTCTCTCGATTTCAAAACATTCAGGGGCCTTGATATCTTCCAGATTAATGCCGCCAAAGGTTGGCGCAATTCGCTTGACAGTTTCTACAAACTCGTCAATATCTTCAGTATCAACTTCAATATCAAAGACATCGATATCTGCAAATGCCTTGAAGAGCAACCCTTTGCCTTCCATCACGGGTTTCCCAGCAAGGGCTCCGATATTCCCCAAACCCAATACTGCAGTTCCATTTGAAATGACAGCAACAAGGTTCCCTCGCGAAGTGTAATCCATCGCTTTGGCAGGATCCTTTTCAATTTCCAGACAGGGGTAAGCAACGCCAGGAGAATAGGCTAACGACAATTCTCTCTGAGTAGAGTGTGGTTTTGTCGGCATCACGGTAATCTTACCGGGGGGATTCGTCGCATGATATTCGAGCGCATCCTTGCGAAATTGTTCCTCGGACAAACCGTATCCTCCACTTTATTCGGCCACAGGTCTCACCTATTCCCTTTCCCCTCATTTCATTAGGGTAGAAGGCGATTATTGGGATGATGAAATATTTCGAGTAATGTGCCACGCAGTGGCATATTTCCCTTTAGCCCCTAGAAAAATAAGGTTAGAAGGATCCAAAAAATGGCGGTGGTATACTAGTATACCAGTAAACACAACCACCCATATCCTTCAAATGGTGTTGCAAAGCCAGTTCACCCCATGACCACCGCCTCAAGACGCCACGCATTCACTTTGGTTAGTCTGATGATTCTTGCATCATGGACACCATTGGCAGCTTTACCTACGGCTTCTGCCCATGTCGGAATTGTAGCGGAATGGGGGAGTGAAGGCAGTAATGATACAGGCTGGCTGAGGATGGATGCAACAGGTGCTGATGTTTCAACAGGCCAAATGGCGATGAGCAATTTGATGCTCGATTTCGCACCAGGCGCTGAAATTTCCAATTTATCTTTTGAGGTCAGAGTCAATGGATCTAATGGAACTTGGATTGAAGAACCTCAACTGTTCCTTCCCGATGCACCAGCGAGTGTTCTTGATTGGCGAGGATTGGGTAGTCTAGGCCAGCAGAATGATTTCATGAACGGTGATCCACACAGTGGACGATTATCACCCAATTCCGATGCGAATGCTGGCTGGGTTTTACCAGGCGGTTCCACGGTTACTGATGTCGTCATTGAAGCGTTACGCCCTGCTGATGCTTACATCACAACATACAGGTTCGACATGGATATTCAGGATTCTGTCCTCCATCCAGATGATGGACGCCTCTATGTGATTGCCAATAATTCCATCATACAAATTGATGCGAACAATAATCCAGAAATGATTCATGGGTTCGATACAGAGCAAAATTGTGAAGAGCCATTGGATTTGGCAATTGATGCTGCTGAAGCACATTTGCACGTCACATGTAGTGGAGGGTCAATCAATGTCTATTCATTGGATGACAGTTCACTGATTGGAAATTATTCAAGTCCATTTGGTGAAACAATACATCAAATTGAATCTGTAGGTCCCGGTTATTTGGTCGCTTCAAACGGTAGAACGTTGTGGCAAGTGACCATTGGGGCTAATTTAGCATCTACTTGGGTTGATGTAGGGACACTGTCCACTAGCGATGGCATCACCCCAGCAACAGACATCCTCGTCGTCAGTACGGATGTATGGATTGCCACAGATGGAGCAGGATTGTTCCATTACAGCGGTGGTGGAATGGGCATTCAGCAATATGACAGCCAAAACGTCCTGCCAAGTGACAGCGTCGTTGATCTAGAGATTGCGGGAACATATCTTCTCATTGGTTTGGCAGATGCTGGTGTTGCTCGGCGTGATTTGTCATCTGGTAATTGGGTTGCAACTTGGAACACAGGAAACTGGCTTTTGAGTGATGATGTCAAGTCCATTTCCTCGGTTCAAGGTTGGGTACACATTCTTGCCGACGATGTAGTCTATTCTTACAATACAACAAGCCTTTCATTCTCATCTACTTGGACAATTTCTGATCTTGGTCTTGCACGTACAACGGGTCAATCTCTAATTCCTTGGCCATCAGGTGGCAGTCGTTCACCCCTCAATCACAGCGTATTGGTTGGAGATGGATCGGGTACATTCGCAATTCTTGAGCCCCATTCACCGGGACATGGTAGCAACCAGGGTTCTTGGGATCAATTGGTTCTAGCGTCAGGCCCATCTGTGACAGAGATGAATGCGGCAGTCGAGTTGAATGGTATCCTTTACATTTCAGGATCACATGAAGACGAAGGGAATACAATTGAAAGATTCAATATTGCTCAGTATCGATGGATGCCTTCAATCAGTGTACCATCTGTCGGCGATATCTTGTGTTTAGCAACAGATGGTACCGACCTCTACGTTGGTACAGAAGACGCAGGTGTGTTACAAATGACCTCTGCACAGCAGGGCGGGCCCATTGTAATGAGCAATCAATCATGGGATACATCTACAGGTTTGTCAGCCAATGAAGTCAATGGACTTGGACATGATGTATTGACTGGACAAATGATTGCCATTCACCCAGTCTCAGGAATGTCCATTATCGACACCAATTCTACAGTGGTTAACCAAACATGGACCACCACCAACGGCGGTCTTGCAACCAATCAGATGAATTCTCTTGCAGTTCGAGGAGGCATTGCTTACTTGGGGACCAATAATCAAGGTGTTGAGCGAATCGACATCGATAATTCGACGCGACTTTCACCTTGGACTTCCACCGGCTTGGATGATCTTGATTCTATGCCAATCGCAATCGATGATGAGACACTATATCTCGGCATATACGGATATGGCGTTCTAGTTTACAATGTCAGTTCAGGTGAGCAAACTGACCTTTGGCAGCGAAGAGGTGGGAATGGTGGACCTGGTGGTGGTAACAACAATCAGATACCATCCAACAATGTTCTCTCTCTTGCCGTCCTGAGCCCCGGTACAGTTCTCGTTGGGACAATGAACGGCGGTGCCCGCCACACTTCGAGTGGTTGGACCAGTATGGGGAATACAGGCAATGAATTTGCGGATGAGTTCTACGACTGGGACTTTGACAACCAATACATCTACGCAGCAACAGAGACAGGAGCCTGTCAATGGTCTCGCTCAAACCTTGCTTTCCAAAAGTGTTGGGACGACAATCCAGATGGTCTACCTGCTCAGTTCGTATACGCGGTTGAACTGATTGAACCCAACCGACTTTGGGTTGGGCATTATGAGGGTGCAGGCGTCATCGATACCGCCAATGACACTGTGATTAAGGCATGGCAGGCGGGCACGGAAACAAACAATGCAAAGACCGTCGTCATTGGAGACATTGCGTATATTGGCTATGATGGGATTGGCATTCTTCGTTATGACCTGACTACAGATGAATGGCTTTCACCTTGGGATTCAGCAACCTCAAACTTACTTGAGAGCAATGGTGTTACAGCCATGGTTCAAGATATCAATCCAAATCGCCTTTGGGTTGGTGGTGACATGGGTCTTAATCTGATTGACGTTGTCAATGGAACTCTCGAAGAAGATTGGGATTCAGGGGCCAATTCAGGCGGTATCACACTCTCCAATCAAGAACCTGCCGAATTGGTTATTGTGGGTGACACAATGTACTACTTACAGGTTAGATTTGGCAACAATGGATATTCGTCAAATGACAACGTGTATCGCTATGATGTTGCCAATATGACTCAACTCAGCACATTGGATGTTGGAGATGAAGAAGGATCCTCTGGGATATTGCATGGAATGGGTGCTGTAGGAGATATCATCCATTTTGGAATGTCCGACACTCAACAATGGTGGGAGAGTGGTTACATGATGCGCTGGAATCATACCAGCAGTAGTTGGATGGGTTCGATTGAGGCCAGCGGCCAAGTCGAACGTGTCAATGCACAATTTGCAGGAGATTGTGACCCAACACCGACCAATTGCCATTTGTACGCAGCTTATGGCGACACTCCACTTCATCAGGTAGACATGAACGGAACTCTTGTCCGTTCCTGGGACAATTCAGTCATTGAAGGCCCAATTCGGGGTATTGTGACGTGGGATGGAACCGTACTATTCGGAACCGAATCAGGTGTTGAGCGTTACGATTACAATAACAATACATGGTTATCAACATGGGAAGAAAACAATGGTTTGCCAAACAATGTGGAGGAAACCGTCTATTCAATGAAAGCCATCGGTGATGATTTGTGGATCTCTACAATGGGAAGCAGTGGATGGAATAGGAATTCCAACATCCTCCAACTAAACGGAACAACAGGACAGTGGACAGTTCACGATGTGGGCAGTGGTAGTATTCCAGAAGGCTATGGGGCCGATATTGGTGTTTGTAATGACATTGTACACGTTGCCCTGAATCGTTGGGCACAGTGGGGCAGTCAAGGTGGTGTTGCACGTTATAATGTAGCAACATCCACTTGGCTTAATGATTGGAGCCAAGGCCAAAATGGTCTCCCACATGACAATGCAGTCGCGATAGCTTGCGATGAAGCATATGGTATCGTTTACATTGGATTTGAAGAAGATGATGGATCCATTGCTCGTTATGATTACGTGAATTCACGTTTCCTCGCTGAATTAGATGAGGATGACAACACAATCAGTGAACCAATTTTCCCTGGAGCTATGATTCACTTTGGTGGTGGCCTTCTTGCAGGCCATTACGATGGTGGCGGAATTACATTCATTGGTACGACTGGACAAATAGTCACCCGCGTCATTCCTTTCTCACAAGGCGATGAGGCCACAAGTATTGTTCATGTCCCCGGTGGTCAGGTCTATGAATTCGCCATCGGCCGAGCCGGTGGCTCTAGTGGATACAATCGTGTCGACAACCTCGATGCAAATGGCCTCTTCCCGGGTGCTTGGGATAATCTTGCCACACTTTCTACAGGTCGTATTGGCGAGTTTACTGGCAACTCCACACACATTTGGGCCGCACCAATTGATGACTATTATTCGACATACGGTTCAGCGATTCTTGAAGGAGAATACCAAGCAAATGGGAGTATTGAATGGAACCGGGCGTGGAATCTTAATTCTGAATTGGTGAACGAAATGACCCTTGATGGCAACACTCTTTGGATCACAACAGCAGGTCTTGGCCTACACCAAATTAATTTGACAACGGGTGTTTACAATTACACAGGATACCCATTACATGGTCAGATGGATGGTCTTGCATGGTATGGAAATGAATTGGTCGTTGGCCTGATGGGTACACCTTCTACAGCGGCAGGTGTTCAGCGTTATGACACGAGTACAGGTCAATGGGGTGCAGGAAAGATTTCTGCCGGATTGCCCAGCAATTATGTTCGAGATTTTGAGAAAATCGGAGATCATGTGTACATTGCAACACTTGCGGGAATTGGAGTTTGGAACCTATCAGCAGACGATTGGGAAGACCCAATGACAACAGCAGATGGTTTGCCAACCCCCTTCATCAATCATCTCGAATCATCGAATGGCGTTCTCATCATGGGCACACCAGCAGGTATCCTGACTTACGATCCGGCTTCCGATAGCTTGTCGACGATGTTTGGTCGCAGTCAAGGAATGGTTGGAAACTCAGTAGCAGGTTTCGCTCCAATTTCTTCATCCACAGGAGCTCTCACAATCTTCACAAGCCATGACGGTGAAGGCCCAACACGACCCGGCTTCAGTGAAGTTTCAGTAACGGCTAGTACTGTAGTCGGACCAGGCGGCATTTCAACGAGTTTAACATTCAATGTATTGGATACTACTTTGATCGACGTCTTACCAAGTAACGATATCACCGCTCTAGCCAGCGATTGGTGGGGCGTACACATCGCAACCGATGAAGGACCAATGATGCATTGGAACGGTGCAGCAGCTGAGATGGAACAAGGAGCGCCTCGTTCCGCTTTTGCTGATTGGCCCGTGAGACATATGACCAGTGATGGACAGAATATCCTTGCTCTTTCGAATTTCGGTATTGATCGTATTGACCCATCAAGTCCATTGCACACCTCGACTCGCTTGACAACATATGCGAATCTTGGTAGTTCTGTGATTACTCAAAATGCAATTTTCGCTGTTGGGGCAGACGGGTTACATATTTGGGGCCAATCTCCAGCATTCGTCAAACATGATCGCTCATCAATTCTGAGGGCAGAACCATTGATGATTAACTTCGGAGGAACTGCTTTTGACGTTACAGACCAAGCCCGGCCAGGCAATGAAATTGTACTAATCAATTCCAGTAATCCAGTGACGTTGCCTATGTTTGGAACAGCAGGACCAGCAAACATACCGATGACACAAGACATGCTTGTCATATCCAGTCCAATTGGAGGCGCGGCAACATGGGCTGCTAGCACCCGTTTGAATTATTCAGGTTCGTGGGACCTTGCTGAGTTGAATGCGAATCTCGAAACACTTGTGCAATCTGCGATTTCCAACAGTGCTCTGTCAATCAATGGCCGTAGTTTGCATTTGCAACTACAGAGTCCTCGCAATGGCTCTCTAGAGGTCCGTCTGACTTATGATTGGGTCCGAATCGAATCTCCATCAGAGATGATTGATTTGTTCGACCGTCCAAATGATGGCGGTGGTAATCTAACGGCACAGTGGACGGTCACCCAAGACCATTCATTTGCAGCATACCGAATCTATCTCCGTCCGGGTACCAATTGGACTACAGCACCCACTAGTGCAGATTTATTGGATCAAACATGGGACGCACGTTTGCCCAATTGGCAGCGCGAAACAATCGACCTGAATTCACATAATGGTCAACCACTGGTTGATGGGACTCCCTATTGGGCCGTGATTGTCATTGAATATCCAGATGGTAGCATCGGAGAGCCCAGTTCACCGTTTGGTCCTGCAACTCCAACAAACGAAGTCCCCGCTCCACCTGCATGGGCAGATGGAGGACCCGTTCCATACGAGGAGGGTGGCCAAGACGGCGACTTGTTCCTAGAATGGGCACCATGCACAGAATTGGATGCAGCAGTGACCAGATTCTGGCCATCGCACCAACCGATTAATGGCAACCCGATTGGATTGCCTCGTAGCTTTGAACTTGCACATGACGCAGGAAATAACACGACCATCAGCCCACCCAATGGTGCAGGACATCCATTCTGGGTTGCCTTCACCTGTGTGGATGAGAGTGGGCAACATGATCCTGAAAATGCCACGATCATCGGCCCAATTGTACCAACTGGGGGCGTTGACGATGGTACAGCCCCATTACCAATTGAGGACATTGATGCATGGGACACCCCCGATGATGAGGGTGGCCGAATCAATGTTACTTGGACTGCAAATTTAGAGGAGGATTGTTCATGGTACACCGTATTCATTACTCCAGCAGTATCTGAAAACCCACCTGATTGGGCAGACGATGCGGACATTGCTAGAATTGTTGTTCCATGTGTGTTCAGACAATCAGATAACTACACAATTGAGGTTGTTATTGACGAGATTGCAGGAGCCTACCTCATTGATTTGATGCCATATTGGATTACCGTAGTCGCTTCAGATAACTGGGCCAATGTTGATCATTGGAATGTTACATGGGTTCAGGCCTTCAGTGTGCAGAATACTGTAGGCGTCGACCCACCTCCCCGCGTAGAGGATTTACAGGCTTGGGATCACCCTGACGATGATGGTTCGGCTATCGATGTACAGTGGTCACCAACAACTGTCAATGACTTTGCCTTCTACACCGTTTGGGCAAGTGAACACCCTCTCGAAAATGTTGCCTTCAAGTGGATGGAATGTGAAGAAAACCCAGCGGACTGCGGTCTCTTGGTCATTCAGCAGCAGCGCCAATCATGGCAAGGTCCAATGAACATCGTCCTTGAAAAGGCACTGTATGGCGGCAATACGCTTGAGGAGTCAACCGCTTCTGACATCATCCCAAATCAACCGATTTGGGTTACAGTAACGATTCATGATATCAAGGGTAACGCATTCTTGACAAACCTCGGAGAACACATGACATTGGTGACCCCAATTGACAATTCTGGAGACGTCATCGCTCCAGATCGGTTGCCAGAACCAGAAGTTGTGGACAGACCTGATGATAATGGCAATGGTTTGCAAGTCGGCTTTTCCATCAGTGATGCAAGCGATTTAGACCACTACGAGATTTATGCAGATACCATTCCATTTACCGACGTAGGAAACCGAGAACCAGCATTGATTGTCAACCGAGATGGTGAGATTAGCGGCATCGGGCAGGGCGGTGGATTTGGTCAAGGTGGACCTGGTGGTGGTAGACAGGCATCAACGTCAATCACCATCGAACTCACATCATTGTCCACTGGCCGTAATATTGAACCTGGGGTGATGACATGGGTTGCAGTTGTACCTGTTGATTCATCTGGAAATGCATGGCTAACAGATCTCAATGTGGGTCGAGCTACTGCGATTGATGATAGTCTAACTGACCCGGGTTTGCATCTTCCTGAAATCACTGGAATCATCGCAACATGGAATGAGGATCGCGATGAAATAATAGTAGAATGGGATGAATCCAATGACCCACAGGTAGTCGGTTACATCATCCATTTGAACCCTGAGTATTTCGAAGATATACGTTCTGCCTTCTATCAATTTGATATGGCACAAGGGACACGTTCTACAATCACTCCAATGCCTTTACCTATGCAAGAGACGAATAATCCTGCTCCGTTTGATGTCAATGGGACTTGGTATGTATCCGTGGTTGCATACGACGGAGAAGTCACACGATTTGGAGTCACTTCTGTATCTGTACAGAATTGGACATCAGATGCCCTAGGGTCAGACGGTGGAATTGACGAAGAAGGTTCGAGTGATTGGTGGAATGAACTCAGCCCAATGGAAATGGCATTGATGGCTGTTCTCACACTGATGATCATCCTTCTTTCAATGATAATCGTCGGTCGTTTGCGAAAGGCGAACTACAACCCATTACAACATGCTACCCCCAATTGGGAATTACAGGTTGAGGATTGGGGCGGTGACAATTATGAGACTACAATGGAACCTGAAGTGAACTTTGGTGATACTTTGACGCCTGCGGCAACAACAATCAAGGAAACCGTATCGCCACCTGCGAATTTCACACCTTCATCCCCTCCCATGGATGATCTTGAATCACTCGCAGGTGACCTTCTTGGAGAATCAGCAAAGGAAGATTCGTTGGACACTTCGTTCCTCGATGATTTGCTGTGAGTCAGAGGCGTGCTTTGAAGCCCAGTAGAACATACGGAGGCTGAGTCCTATGGATGACAGCACATCGATTGGTGCATCGGTATTCACCACATTGCGTTGGAAGGATGGGCATGTCGCATGGCTAGAGAACCACCTACAACGCCTTCGTTCACATGCAGATAGACTTGGAATTACATGGCCAGCCGATTTCCGCGAACGCCTCGCGAGTACCCAGCCAACAGGTGAGGGGAACCTCTGCCGGATACAATTGAGCCGAGAAGGCAGCATTACCGTTTCACTTAGGGGCACAAAATATTCACCCTCACCATTGTGTGCAGTATCGCATACAGCCCCCCGTTTTACTCGAAAGGTGCAAGGGACGAAACATGCTGATTGGACACCTTACCAAGATGCGCGTAGTGTAGCGGTGAGTGCAGGTGCGGATATTGCATTGCTCGTTCATGATGGCGTGGTTGTTGATGGCGATCGGTGCACACCAATCATTCTCGATTCAGATGGTGTAGCATTTGCTCCATCGGTGGATGGTGGTGGAATTGATTCCATCACACTCAGTATTTTGGCTCCTGCAATTGAATCCGCAGGCATCCCATTTCGATATGCTCGTTTGACTGAAAAATTACTGGGTCGTGCGAGTGAATTAATTGTTGTTGGAACCGGTGTGGGTGTTGCTTGGCTTGACGAAATAGACACTCAAAATGTGGGTTCTGGTTTACCCGGGCCTCTGTACGAAACTTGTAGTGCTGCCTTTGATACTGCACTTGCTGATGCTTGGACTTCATTGGATGTGAGTTGATGAAGTCAATCAGTGTAGTCACAGATCGAAATGATTTCACCCTTGATCTATTGGTCAAACTTCGACAAGAGAAACTTAGCAGTAAATATGGCGCACCTGATGAATTACTTCTTCATTCAGGGGGCCCACAAAGTGACCTTGCTCAACGCAGTTTGTTGATGGGGCCTGCCAATTGCAGATACATTGTTCGACAACAACCAGTGGAATCTGAACAGAGGGTTGGGTCAGCACTTAGAGGGGAAATCGATATTCAAGCACATCCAACTCCATTACAAATTCACATTGAAGATTGGGATGAGGGGTGGCACAGTCGTGAAATCATTACAGGTTCAAATCTAGCAGATGGCTTGCGTCAGTTGTCCAAGACATTATTGCCATCCATTGAGGATGGGTTTCAAGCTGGTGGTTTTGCAGGATTATTGACCTATGATATGGTACAGCATACTGAACCATTGCGTTTGCAACATACACCTGCTGATGAATCAATATTGATGATTCTTTATCGAGCAGATCGGTGGATTATACACAATCACCTTGATGCATCAATTTCAATCCAATCGGCAATAATTGATGATCAATGGGTCGCCGAAGTCGAATCAATTCTGAATTCAGGTATATCCCCCAGGGGTCCACCTTCGCCCCCGCGCGCGAGAATACCAGAAACAGAATCGGATGCAGAACACGCTGAAAAAGTCCGAATAACGCAGGCCGCAATCCGTGAAGGTGTCTTGTATCAGTTGAATTACGGACGCAAATGGTCGGCTGAAATTGAGTCTCCATGGGACGTATTCGACCGTTTAGAAAGAGACAACCCAGCACCCCTTTCGAGTTGGTTACATTCTCCAGATTTGCAACTCGCTATTGCCAGTAGTAGTCCGGAATTATTGCTTAAGCAAGATGGGAAAACAGTTTCAACACGTCCAATCAAAGGCACACGCCCACGTGGAGATGATTCTGAGCACGATGCAAATTTACGCGGTGAATTGGTTGGCAGCCGAAAGGAAATCGCGGAACATCTCATGCTTGTAGATCTTGAGCGCAACGACCTTGGCCGGATTTGTTTGCCTGGAAGTGTTCATTGGAAAAGGTGGAGAATTGAATCATATCCACATGTTCAGCATATGGTTAGTGAAGTTGAGGGCACATTGAATGAAAATATGGATGGTTTTGACGCTCTACAATCTGTATTCCCAGGAGGGAGTATCACAGGCTGTCCAAAGAGTGCCACTATTGCAGCAATCGATGAATTGGAAGCGACACCTAGGCACGCATGGACGGGCTCAATTGGACACATCGACCCTCGAACGGGACAATCACAGTGGAATATCCTAATCCGTACTTTAGAAGCGAAATTCGATGGTGAGGCTTGGCAAGCTACTGTACAAGCAGGCGGAGGTTTGGTCATTGGGTCCAATCCATGGCAGGAGGTTGAAGAAGCTAAATGGAAGGCCCAAGCAATTTGTCGAGCAGCATGGGATCATTCTCCAGCTGGTGCGACGATTCATTCTCCTAGAGGCACCTCTTCTCTGAATATTCACCCAATTCCGCCAGTAACAGCAGCAGTGCAACATCTGCTTGCCAGCCGGAATTCTAGTTTAATTCCCCTTTCACCACCAGACGTCCCTGATCCAATTGTTTGGTACCCTGGACTTTCACTGGCTCCAACTACGGGTAAACGAGTTCTGTTTGTTGACAATTTGGATTCTTTTTCATGGAACATTGTACACGCGTTTGCAACAATAGGTGCAGAAGTCATCATTGTCCCAGGGCGTTTGGAAATCGATGAGTCAACCTCTTTGTTGGAATCTCTAAACCCTACACACATTGTCCTTGGTCCAGGACCTGGGAGACCTGAGCAATCAGTTCTCACGATGGCTTTGGCGCATGCTGCATTGATTGGGCAAACCCCTCCTATTCTCGGGGTTTGTCTTGGTCATCAAGCGATTGGGCTGGCTGCGGGTTGGACACTTACTCAAACAGAATATGGTGCTGTTCATGGTGTGCCTGACGGGATTCTTACAGGAACTCACTATCATGTGATGACCCGGTATCACAGTCTTGCACTCAAGCCGACAAACAATTGTCTAGATGTCACATCTACAGATGCTGCCACCAATCAAATCGTCATGGCATTGACACATCCTGAATTACCAATATTCGGCGTTCAGTACCACCCTGAATCGGCAGGTTCGGCCAATGGAACATCAATCTTCGAGGACTTCCTTGGTCAGTAGAACTACGAAGTGTTCAAGATATGTCTTCGGCTCGAACCGTTTGATGGCAACTTGTCGCCTATGCAAAGGGCAGTATCCAACGGACCAATTCATTGATGGAAATGGCCCTCGACACTTGGTCTGTGTCCGCTGTGCGGTTGAAGAAGGATATCTACCAGCAGAAGATGTTCCAAACCTCTACGATGAGCGAACTGCATTGGCCCGGATGTCTTTATTCGCTAGACGCTATGGATCAATTTTCTGGCTATTTGGTGGTTGGATCATATGGGTTCTTTTCTTCCAAGGCATCGAGTTGTGGGGCAATTTACTCCTTGTCGCTTTGTTATTGTCAACTCTCTTGGTTCCAGTTTTGTTCTTTTTACGAACTGCTAAATTCCGTGCACAACTTCGTCAATTAACCCCGTAATAGGCATTTTGTCAGTTTGGGGCTGTTGAGGCAATCGAACATATTGTTGATATAGGGTCAGTTCAAGCGGTAGGTTAGAGGGAACACCGGGTTCCCTATGAATGAACAGTGACAGAATTGACTGCAATTGGGGGCATAAACAAGATACTGCAAGGAAATATGGAAGGCGAGCAAGTCTCGTTGGAGCGTGAAACCGCACCATATTTCTGGACAGATAGTTGCGATAAGACCCAGCGCAAGCATTCGAACCCACAGATCCTCCCAGAGAGTTTGTCAGAAAAGCTGGCTTTTCCTGGAAAGAGAGAACAGTGGGTTCTCTGAAAATGGTTTACAAAAAAAAAGGAAGTGAAATGAAATGAACAACCGAAAGAACCTGAGCATGCTAGTAGCATTGTTCCTCATTCTGATGACGGCTTCGTCCGTTGTCAGTGGTGACGGTACTGACCCGCTCGACCCGTCTGATGGCGGCGCCGACTGGGATGGTGACGGTCTCACCAATGCAGAGGAACAATCACACGGAACGGATATGACCAAGTCAGACAGCGATGGAGATGGTCTCCCCGATGGATGGGAAGTGGCCCACGGCCTCAACCCGAACAACGGTGGCGACGCCAACAGCGATGCTGACAATGATGGTTTGAGCGCAGCCCAAGAATACGCACAGGGTACCAACCCAAACAGTGCGGATACTGACGGCGACGGTCGGCCTGATGGCAGTGACCCTTTCCCTAATGACCCAAACGACGGCGAGTACTCGGACTCTGACGGCGACGGTATCCCCGACGCCTACGATCCAGACTACCAAGACGCTGAGACAGGCTCCGGAAACGGCGGCACCGAAGGTGGCGGCGAATCCGAAGACCAAGGTCAAGGCGAAGGTCAAGGACAAGGTCAAGGCCAAGGTCAAGGCCAAGGTCAAGGACAAGGTCAGGGCCAAGGTCAAGGCCAAGGTCAAGGCCAAGGTCAAGGCCAAGGTCAAGGACAAGGTCAGGGCCAAGGTCAAGGCCAAG
>JAQXFF010000339.1 GCA_029250425.1 Candidatus Thalassarchaeaceae archaeon
CATGAATCGCATCTAATGCTGTACTCATCTCATAATTACTGAAAATGGACAACTGTGGGACCACGGGTCTGTAATCTGTTGTGATTTGGGATTCAATCTTGAGGTCTGTTGATTGTCCGGGCTCAAATCCGAGTAACATCAAATGCAAATCTCGACCATTGTAATTGTTGATTTCAACCATGAACTCTGGATTCGCGGGCAACCATCCTGCCAATTCGATGTCGATATCCCAGCGATCTGTGACACTGAGATTTTGGTAGTCGATTGAAAGATCAATCGATGGTGCCAAGCCAGGCAACCATACGCGTGAGTGGAATGCTGTGTGATTGTCTTCGGCAAGATCGGCTTCCATCGAAATACCATGCAACCATTCTGGTTCATCAAGAGTCATTCGCCCTTGTTGTGCGTCGACAATCAAATCGAATTCTTGATCCGCTTCTAGTTCGATGCCGAATGAAAAGTCTGAACGTTGGTCATCGATTGCGCCTCCAGTAACACTGGTCACCAATTCACCAAGCATTCCGTTGACACTTTGGCCAAAATCAGTGAAGCCTGCAAGGAAAAATGCAATTCCAGCTAAGCCTTCATCAGTTGCAAATTGGGGAACTTCAAGAGCGCTGGCCTCACCTACACCACCTTGTGGTACCTCAAATGCAAGATTTGAGGGGAGCGGGTCAATGAGAACATGCGCGGTCAAACCATCAGCAGGGGATTCGTGTGTGGTCTGATCCATGATGACTGCTTGGAACGGTGAATCACCAGGGCCAACCAAGAATCCTGTACCGCGGCCCGCTTCACCCGGTACACCTGGCATCTCAGCGCCAAGGAATCCTGCTTCGGTTATTCCATGCACTCGTGCAGAAAGGGTTGCTTCATTCAAATCTTGATTCTGCATGTACAAGAAATGGTCGCCATCCATCGTCTTCGGATCCGTAGCGTTTGAAATCATTAGGGATACAGAACCAATCGGTGATTCTGATATCCAAGAAACATCGTCACCAATTGCCATCGTAAAGTTCCCTGGCAAAGTATCGATGTCTAGCACCTGTCGTTGAATACCTTCACGCCCAGCGTAAACAATCTCAGGGATGTCACGATCTGAGGTGAAAGTAAGTTCACTCTCAGAGACATTGATATCAAGGGTACCAGGATGTTCAGAAAGAAGAACGTATTGAAAATCACTGTTTGGGAGGTCGATGTTTCCGAGTTCATCATCCTCGTGTTCAAGGAACAAAATGCGTAGGGGGTCGCCACCATTTGCACCCATCGAAATTTGTTGTGTTTGTGTATCTGCGTCATCGATAATGTGGAGTGAATGTAATCCTTCATGGTGTAAACTCATGCCAATGGGGACTAATTTGTCGACTTGGCCATGACGTCCTTGAACGACAGTCGTACTCTTGTCATCGGCCAAAATAAGGTGCGGCCCGTAAGCAGTCGGAATATCGGTCGAACCCATGATTAATTCTAGAACCCCGATTGGCATTGGTTGGCGACCCACTTCAAAATCGGTTAGCATTTCCAGATGGATCGCTGTACCCTGTGTTGCACTGCCAGTACTACCGCTAATCACGTCAACAAGAGCGTTTGGAATACTGTTCACGATATTTGAAATGTCAACGAAAATATCGACAACCGCGAGAATGGTGACATCAAGAATCATTGACAAAATATCGAGACTGTCATCAAATGTCCCCACTTCTTGCTCTTCGCCCCCTCCTAGCCAGAAATCACCGTAGAGAAGAAGACCTTTTGGCAAATCTTCAGCGTACATACGTGTCATTCGATGATCCGTTTCAACGCCTTCACGTTGGAACCAAGAAACATATTCCATGGCGGAAAGAGATTGAGTTGATCGAAGAAGAACCAACGTGTTGGGTGGGTTCTGCGGGTCGATTGGCAACGTGGGATCATTGACGTTTGGAGTGGTGTCTCGGGTGAAATTCTTGATACCCAATATCAACGATAACCGATTTGGTATTTGTCCGGGCAACTCCGGTTGTGAAGCACTTCCAAGCATCTGGAAACAACGTTCTATTTCCGTTGGAGTCATTGTTCCTGATGGCATTCCACGAAGCCACGCTAGTGTTTCAGTGACATTCCCATAAGGATCTGCTGCACTCTCTCTGTACTCACTTCGATTCTCATGGAAATGAAGCCAAAGATCAGCACGGTCATCAGCGTAATATTCAATGGAAGTTAAGCCATCTTCTCCAACGGTTCCAGAACCGGTTGGAAGGACATTGTCCGTTCGAATTGTCAAGTCGACAATTGAGGGTAAATGATAGCTCATTGCATTGGGATGAATGCCCACTTCAAGGTAGGATAATTCCCAGACATCCCGATGATTGTTTTCTTCAGGAGAGAAATGACCGTAACCAAATCCTACGCCAATCCTACAATCATGTTGCCACGAAGCATTGCTGTGATACGCATTTGGTTGGTAATGTGACGGGCATTGCGTTTGTCCATCGTTATCAATTTGGATTGAAATTGGGGCGGATAGGGCGGCAATTGTAATTCCACTGTCATCTCCAGTTGGTGTGCCGGATGAAAATCCAGAGGCGAGTAACACTAACGTTGCGATGACCTCAGAACCTGCTGCTGACAAATCGAACCAAAATCGCTCAAATCCTACCTGCAAAGCCCAATCTGTAGGAGGAATTGTGAAATGGGAATCAATGAGCCATACGTAAGATTCACCCGATGCTGTGGGGTTGATTCCGTAAGCAAATGGTTTGAGAAGTGTCACCTCAAGAGATTCCATCACAGTCCAAATTTGGTCAGAGGGGTTGATTACTTCAACACGGAATTCAATCGATGGTTCTAGCCATAGTTGTGTTGGTGGGCTTCCAAGTAAGCCCCAACCTTCACCGGGTGTAAGATCAAATCCAATGGTCAACCCTACCCTAATATCTGGGTTTTCCACTGTGGTTGTACTGGGATCATCATCACCATCGATGTCAATCTCATGCATCAACGGTTCTTGACTGAATAAACTGAGCAAGGATGCTGAAAATGGCACGACGGTGAATTTCTCATGATGAGGACCATCGTTCTGTGCTTGGTACTCTGACCAAATGACATAATCGGTCAGATTGAGCAATGTCCCCCATATGGTATCGACAAGCCCCGGTGGAGCATCTTCACCCAACAGAATGTCAATCGGTTTCGGATGGTCAACCCCTTGTGGGGTCGACGATTCTACAGTCAATCCATCAAGAGCCGTATCAATATGGGTCAATGGATCTTGAGAGCCTATTGATCGTACACCGTTTCGAACCGGGGCCAATGAATTCTCAGCTTGCAACTCAATTTGATCACTATCAAGCATCAAATCTCGTGCTGCCAAAACATCGTGCAATTCGGAAATGATTCCAAAATCTTCAGCCCGAACCTGGGCAGCCTGAACTGCCATGAATGGGCTCAACATTGGTAAAATCAAAATGAAGACAAGGGCCAAACTGGTTCGGTCGCGAGCGCGTGGCGCTGCAAGAATCAGACGTGTGCTTCCCTCCATGTTGGTATGCACTGCCACTCCCTCCGTCTAAAGGGTCTCCGACCCTTGTGCACGAGAGGAGCGTTTTCTAATTCTCATTTTCAACGACGAATCGTGCTTCTATTCCCACACTTTGGGCAGTCGATTTGTGCTTGTTCAATTTCAACCGGCATGTCAACAGCATACTGTTGGCCACAGTCCCCACACGTACCAACAACTTCCGTGGTTTGTTCGACCGGTGCAGGAGAGGATTCTACTGGTTCGGGATTCGGCTCGGGGTTCGTTGAAGCAATGGGTGCAGATTGTGGAGATTCATTCAGAACATTGGGCAGTTCAATCCCACTGGGAAGAACACTAGCGCGCTCACTTGCAGATG
>JAQXFF010000198.1 GCA_029250425.1 Candidatus Thalassarchaeaceae archaeon
CTCACAATTGCTAATCTTACAGTTACGAATTCTGGTAACATTGCTTGTGATGTTGAGATTCGATCCCAGTCTCCAGACGGCCTTTCCATCGGATTGGAGGGTGAGACACTTGCTGGGATGTCTGTGGGTGAAACTCGTCAAGTCACCTTTACATTGGAGAGCAGCGATTTACGAGGTTTACACTCTGTAATTTTCAGTGGTAATGCGATACCACTTACTGGCGAATCGATCCAATCTGGAAATGATTCTGCTACCCTTGAGGTGATGATTTCAGGGGATGGTCAATCGGATGGTATTGCTGGTCTCCTTGAATCACTAGGGTTGCCACCTTGGTCGATTGCCGTGCTCGCTTTGGTAATCGTCGCATTATTGGGTCTTGTAATTTTGAGGTTAAGTAGAACAGATTCAGCAATTTCTCGGGGTGAAGAATTGTTGTCGCCCGGTGAAATATTGGGTGCACAAGAAAACCGGCGTGAAGCGGCACTGAATATCGGTGTCTTGGCTGATAATCAAACTTCAGGTGCTGTGAGTGCAGATGAATTGGCTGCAGCCTTGTCACAGAGTCAACCAAAGTTATCCTTGCCCCCACTCCCTGGTGGTGGCAATTCCTTGCCTGCGGGCCTTCCACCCACGCCTACGGAATTGCCCATGGGGCTTCCCCCAGCTTCAATTCAAAGTGGTCCACCACTTCCTGCTGGTGGGCTTCCATCAGGTTGGACGATGGAACAATGGAAGCACTACGGTCAAGAGTACCTTGAACGTACAGGTCAAGTGTGAACTAGCCCGGAGGGCTCCGTTCAGTTCAAGAAGGCCCCACAGTTCGCCCGTTCATGGCATCATCCATCGTGTTGTTTGGACCCCCGGGGGCAGGCAAAGGGACTCAGGCAGGTAACATTGTCGCAATCACAGGGAAACCCCAGATTTCGACAGGTGATATGTTGCGTGCCGCTTTGGCCGCAGGGACTACACTTGGAATGGAAGCAAAAGGGTACATGGAGGCTGGACAACTTGTGCCCGACGACGTCATCATAGGTCTCATCGAGGAAAGGTTAACGCAATCTGATGCAAATGAGGGGGTACTGTTTGATGGGTTCCCAAGAACAATTGCTCAGGCTGAAGCTTTGTCGCATATCGCAGAACTCAGTGTGGTAATCGCAATTGAAGTCCCCGACAGCCGAATTGTAGAACGAATTTGTGGCCGGTATACATGTGGTGGTTGTGGTGCTGTATACCACGACACCTTCAATCCAACAGCATCTCCAGGAGAATGTGATGATTGCGGACACACCGAAATGAAACGTCGGGCTGATGATAATGAAGACACCGTCCTAACTCGTCTTTCAGCTTATCATTCTCAAACTGCACCACTTGCAGATTGGTACAAGGAGCGAAATTTGTTTGTTGCAATCAATGGCGATCAAGACATCGAAAAAGTGGGAGCTGCGATTTCTTCCGTTCTGTGATTTTGGTGAATTATATGGGACGTGGAAAGCGAGGTAAACCCCGGGCTGCGGCCACTCGTAGACGGCGGGCAGTAACCGCATCAGAACGTCTATCAACCATTCTTGAAAATCCGTGGTCTTATTCAGATTCAACCGTCGATGCTGCCGCTTCACAGATGTGGAGAATTGGGAGGCGGCATCGAATTGGACTTTTACCAAAACACCGAATCTGGATTTGCCGTGGATGTAAATCACCACTTCGTCCAGGCGTCACAGCTCGAATCCGTATTCGACAGGGATGTCGAATCACAACATGCAACAATTGCGGTAGAATTTCACGGCGTGGCCCTGATTTCCCTCATGAGGTGAATGAATGAGTAATGTTCCTGCAAACATACGACGCATGGCGCATGATCGGGAATTCAAAGTTACACTGAGAATTGGTCGTTCCGGATTATCTGACGCCATGTTTGAGGAATTAGATGCTCAATTACGCAGTCGTAAGGTTGTCAAAATCAAGATGAACAAGGGCTTGGTTGAAGAGCG
>JAQXFF010000214.1 GCA_029250425.1 Candidatus Thalassarchaeaceae archaeon
TGCAACCACTGTGATGTGCTTTACATTCATCCCACTAAGCCCTAATTTCTATTCCAATAATTCCGAGATGTCGATTCTATTCCTCATGGCAATCTTCAGTGTTGCACCATTGGGCGTATTCTTCGCCGGGTGGTCCTCCAACAACAAATACACATTGCTTGGAGGTATTCGTTCTGCTGCTCAACTTACAGCATATGAAATACCTCTTCTTGTCACCGTGCTCAGCGTTGTCGTTTTATCCGGTTCCTTCAATCTGATTGAAGTCATTGAATTCCAAGCGGACAGTGGTGTATGGAACATCTTCCTACTGCCGTTGGGCGGTGTCTTGTTCCTTGTCGCCATGGTTGCCGAAGTGGAGAGAATTCCATTCGATATGCCCGAAGCTGAGGCAGAATTGGTCGAAGGTTGGTGGACAGAGTACGGTGGAATGCGCTGGGGTTTGATGTTTGCATCAGAATATCTGCGAACATATGCTGCTTGCTTGCTGTTTGCACACTTCTTCTTAGGCGGTTGGGAAGCTCCATTCGAAGACACGATTCCATACATCCACTATGTGCCGCACATCCTCTGGGTTTTCCTCAAGGCTTGGTTCATGTTTGTCTTCTTCGTTTGGTTCCGTGCTGCACTTCACCGGGTACGCACCGACCAGATCCTCGAATTTGGTTGGAGATGGCTCCTACCATTGAGTTTGGTAAATCTCGCAATGGCAACCGCTCTACGCCTTTGGGTGTATGATGGAATCAATGGTGAGTGGCCTCTTCTGATTCCAATTTTGATTACATCAATCAGCCTTGCATTGTTCATCTTGTTATCGGTTGATGAGGATCCTGAGGCACTTGAAGCCCAAACACGCCCATTCAGTGTACAGACAGTTGACGTGGCCAGTCCAGGCCAACATAGGGAGTGATGAAAATGGCATATCACAAGCACGCAACTCCAAATTTCCGCAATCTGATTGTTCGTCCAATGTGGATTACACTCAAGGCTGCGTTACGAACTTTCCCAATCATTGGGCGCTCCAAATTTTTGCAATCCCATGGTACGAGTAAACCCTATCACGGCCAAGAGGCAAATTTGCTTTCAGATGCAGAGAGGGAAATGTACACTGCTCAAGCTCACCCTGTAATCGGCCAAAAATATGCGCCAGACAGAGAAACAACAGAATTGTTCCCTCACTTTGAACGACCGGTTACAGTGATGTATCCGTATGAACGTCTTGAAGAAATGGAACCTTGGCTGTTTGTACCCGGGAATTACAATGGTCGAATCGGCGTAATTTGGGAAACGTGTACGGCTTGCAAGGCTTGCGTTCGCATTTGTCCAAACGATTGCCTACACATGGAAACTGAAACACGAGTGAACGTGTTGGATATGACTGAAGAAGGCGATGAAAATCACGGATTCGGAGTTGAACTGGAAGTTGGTGGAATGGCAGCACGCCGTCTTGAGGGCAGTGAAGAAGCCGCAGCAAACTTCCAACTATCGACTGCACACGAAGCACCTCCTGAGGAATATGAATTCGGAGAAGTCATCAATCTAACCGGGGACACGATCAGTGTACGGTGGAACGCATCTGGAACAGTTGAGGATGTTGCTGCAGGCGAAGTAGTAGGTGCAGAAGTCGACATCGTCTCAGGCCGCATTGATCTTGGCCGCTGTATGTTCTGCGGATTGTGCATGGAATCCTGCCCATTCAACTCATTCTTCATGACAAATGAATATGATGGCATGTCTGGCTTTACACGAGAAGATTTGTGGTTTGAGGCTGATCGAACCCGTGTTTTACCAGTACAGCATGCAGAAGCAGTCGACATTGAGTTGGCAAAGCGAGCAGATCAAGCTCGAAAGAAGGCAGAGAAAGCCGCTGCAAAGGCTGCGAAATCGGAGGCATGAGGATGGAATTACCTGGGATAATAATGGATCCTATAGGGGATATTTTCGGTTCAGTCGAGGGAATATCCTTCGGTATATTATCAGTGATTGCTATCGCTGGTGCATTGGGAACTGTTTACTCCAAACGTGTCGCTCACTCGATGCTGGCTCTCATCATGTGTTTCTTTGCGGTAGCAGGTGTTTTCTTGATGGCCAATGCTGAGATGTTGGCTGCGATTCAGATTCTAGTTTACTTGGGCAGCGTCATGTTGGTCTTTGCCTTTGGTGTGATGCTATCGCGCCGTCAAATCATGGAGGAGGATTTCGAATGAGGCTCATCAGCACTTTCGCCCGCTTGGGCATCGTTGGTTTGCTCGGTATCTTACTAGCCGTTATGATGGACCCCGCAAACTGGACTCCTGTGACTGGTTCTGATAGCATGACCACACTGGAATTTGCGACAGCAGTTCTCGACGATTGGGCCTTTACCCTGGTTGTTCTTGGCGCTCTACTCACCATGGCGATGGCTGGAGCAGCCTATCTGGTTCGGGACGAACGCAAAACCAACCTCATGTGGGAACTCCATGGAGGTGAAGAGGAATGATCGAACCTAGCTGGGTTGCTGGTTTAGGAGCCTTCCTATTCTGCATTGGATTGGTCGGCGTTTTCACACGCAAGAATGCCATCATTGTATTGATGTGTATTGAAATCATGCTCAATGCTGTCAACCTCAACTTCGTTGCAGGAGCCTCCCATTGGGAAAACATCGATGGATGGGTTTACACTTCAATTGCAATTGCGATTGCAGCCGCAGAAGTGGCCGTTGGTTTGGCCATCTTCTTGGCATTGTATAGCCAGCGTGGCACGATTTCATTAGATGAGGTTACGCTGCTAAAGCACTGAGGAGGTGAAATGTATGGGTGAACATAGTGAATCTGAATGGAAACTCCTCCTGCCAGTCGGCTTGATGGTATTATTTCCCTTCATACGAAGCCAACTTGGATTTGATGCTGTAGACAGCGCCTTCCTCATTGCGGCAGTCCCCCTTGTGGTCTTCCCAGCGATTCTGATTTTAGGTCAGATTTACAAGGGTGAAGAATGGTGGAAACATCAACTGAAAGAGGGTGGAATCATTGCATTGGCTGCCCTCGCCATCACGCTATCGCTTACGGTTTGGCTTCTCGTTGAATTCTTGGGTCACCATGGACCTGATTTCGGTTCACAAGGAATCATTTTCGATTGGATCCAGTTTGAGATATTCGACGGTGAGGCTCTCATTGGCACCTCTACCCTAAGCTTTGGTTTGTGGATTGACAGTGTATCTCTAACCGTTTTGTTTGTCGCTGCTTTCCTCTGCTTCCTCATCTGTTGGTTCGCAATTGGTTACATGACTACTGACCCAATCAATGAGGACCGAAACCACCGCTTCTTTGCTGAGTTTGTCTTGTTCAGCATGGGAATGTTTGGGATGGTTTTGGCAGACAGTTTCCTGTGGTTGTTTATCTTCTGGGAAATTATGGGCTTGTGTTCCTATCTCCTGATTGGATTTTACTGGGAAAAACCCAGTGCTGCAGCGGCTGCCAAGAAGGCGTTCCTCACTACACGTGTGGGCGATGTGTTCCTCATGGTTGGCTTGTTCATGCTGTATGATTTGTATCACAGCCTTGAGTTCGCAGTCATTTTTGGTGACCCCACCTTTGGAGGCGCAGTTCATGGAACAGATCTCCAGTGGCCTCTCTTCTTCATGTTCATCGGTTGCGTGGGCAAGTCTGCCCAGTTCCCACTTCACGTTTGGCTTCCTGATGCAATGGAAGGGCCCACTCCAGTCTCAGCACTCATTCACGCAGCGACCATGGTGAACGCTGGACTCTATCTGGTTGCACGTATGTTCCCATTGTTTAGTGAGCATCACTTCGAAGGCGACCTATCCGATTTGGCAATGCTCATTGCTTGGATTGGTGGAATCACTGCTTGTATGGCAGCATTTATTGCATTCGTTGCCAACGATATCAAGCGTGTTCTCGCCTATTCTACAATGAGCCAATTGGCCTACATCTTCACAGGATTAGGAGCGGCTTGCTGGTTTGCAAATGAGGGCCACCACCATCTTTCAATCGTCGCTTTTGGTGCAGCCTTGTTCCATCTGTTCAATCACGCGATGGCGAAGGGTATGTTGTTCATGGCGTCTGGCTCAGTCATTCATGAGATGCATCACGCGCACGATCATGTGCACCTGTACGATGATGACGAGGGTCACCACGATTTCGACCCACAAGATATGCGCAATATGGGTGGATTCAAGGATAAAATGCCCATTACCTATTGGTCCATGCTGGTAAGTACCTTGGCCATTGCTGGAGTACCGCTGTTTTCAGGATTTTTGTCAAAAGATGCGATCCTTGCAGGTTCCTTATCCTTTGCCCAGCACCATCCGGAACACTTTTTACTCCCTGTTTTCGGTTTTGGTGCCGCAGCCATTACAGCTTTTTATATGTTCCGCATGATGTTTATGACCTTCCACGGTGAACCCCAAATGCCGGAACTGATAGATGATATTCATGAA
>JAQXFF010000259.1 GCA_029250425.1 Candidatus Thalassarchaeaceae archaeon
ATCATCGTGCTTGTCCGGGTGGTTCTGGTGGAGTCAAAGCGATTGGGAACTATGCACCAGGCATGATGCCTTCAAAGGGTGCAAAAAGTGAAGGGTTTGCAGAAATTATCTATCTTGATGCAGTTGAGCATCGCTATATCGAGGAAGTGGGGGCCGCCAATTTCTTCTGCGTAAAAGATGGAGTGATCTACACGCCTGAATTGACTGGAACTATTCTTCCAGGAATCACCCGAGCATCAATCATTGATTTGGCTCGTAACAAAGGCTACGAAGTTCGGGAAGAAAAAGTTGACATTGAATTTGTCTTACAAGCAGACGAATGCTTCTGTGCAGGTACTGCCGCGGTGATTAGCCCCATCGGATCGATTTGTCATGGCGATGTTTGTACAATGTATTCCAACAACGAGGTAGGAACTGTTACGGGTGAGTTGTATGATGCACTTACAGGAATTCAAACTCAATTGGAACCCGATGAATTCGGTTGGATTCGCAATGTCCCACTCCCAAATCTCTAATCCTGTAAATCGAAGTGATTCATGATGCTGCGATTGGTCTATTTTCCAGTTCCAGGCCGGGCTGAAGCCTGTCGCGTTGCCTTGGCATTTTCAGGTTTGGAATGGGAAGATGTTGAAGTCACTGGAGTACGATTTGAAATCATGAAAAATAATGGCGAGTTGCCTTGGGATATGTTGCCAATTTTACAGACCCCTGAAGGAACCATTGCCGAATCGTCAGCAATCCTTCGATTTGTAGGGCACGATGTAGGTTTGGTTCCAGAGGACCGATTTCAATCAGCCAAAGTTGACGAGTTTATCGATGGAATGGGACCGTTGGCAACAGCACTGAATACAACGTTTGGAATCTCAGATGAAGATGAGAGAATTCGACTCAGGAAAGAATTGTTCTCGCCCCAAGGTGCAGGAACCAAAAATCTCGCTTTACTGCAAAGGAAAGTATCCCAATCAGATACTGGGTGGGCAGCTGGTACGGATGAGATGACCATCGCTGATCTCAAATTATTCACAGAACTATTCGCACTATTCTCTGGAAACTATGACGGCATAGAAGCATCTGTGATTTCTGATTACCCTCAACTACTGAAGTATCATGAAAAAGTGGCCAATGAGCCTCGGATCAAAGCGCATTATGCTACAGTGAGTCCAGATGAAATCCGCTGGACGTTTCTTCCTAGAGCATTTGACAATTTGTGATTTTATTCGCTCTCTGGTGGCGAACAGGTGCTAAATCCGAATCTGTGAATCATTTGCGACGCTTGCGACGTTCGCTCGGTTTGCG
Source organism: Candidatus Thalassarchaeaceae archaeon (assembly GCA_029250425.1). Taxonomy (GTDB): domain Archaea; phylum Thermoplasmatota; class Poseidoniia; order Poseidoniales; family Thalassarchaeaceae; genus MGIIb-P. The sequence continues at coordinate 1,297 of JAQXFF010000259.1, forward strand.
ACCTTTTGCAGATTTGAACGATTTACGTTGACTCTGCCCTCGCTTATCTCCAACCTTAGGGCCGCTTGTCTTGGCCGCCTTCTCTACTGCCTTGGCTTCTGATTGCTGATTGTTCCATGCGGTTCCAATTGCCTGAAGTATACCTTCTTTGGATTCTGCTCCTGTTGCTGAGAGCGCATCAGTTGTTGAAATCCACAACCTTCCTTCCTGTAAATGTGGCCTTGATGGGTGGCTGGTGTTTTCTTCACGCTTCATTTTGCGAATGCCTGCACTACGAGCAGCAAATGCCAATCCATCAAGAGTGGGGTTGGCAACTGAACGGTTCTTGGAAACCCGTCGCCCAGACCGACGACTTGTCTTCGAATCGAAGTAACCTGGCCAAACGACAACTCGGTCTGCGTGGTTCGCCATCTCGGTCCCTCCGAGACTGGGAACAGGTCCTCTGTTGTCAACCTTCACTCTAGCAGAACGCCATTGATGACGCCATGACTGCCGGGTCGGCTGGTGATTCGAACTTGCCCTTTGTCTGTCTCAACAACTGCGCCCTTGGTCATGATATTTCGGCGGACGTAGTTAGGATCCGCTGCATTCTCTGAAACGGATTGAAGAGTAGCCTGAGTGACCTTTCCAGTCTTTTTATCAGCGACGTTGATGGTCGTGTCAAAGAGAACCCGGACGGTTTGTGAACCTGCACGCTTGCGGTAATTCTTACGGCTTGGATCGCCAATCATAGCGAACTGCTTCTCAGATGCGATTTCGGTGCGACGCTTGCCTCGATAGCTGCTTGGTCGCTTGAGTCGACCGCCGGATGGCTTGCGTCGTGAGATACCGTGCCAGTGTGCCATAATACTTCCCTCTGGGAAGCGGGCGACTTACTTCCCTTATTTCAAGAGCGCGATTGACAATTTTTGCCACCCGGTGGGTAAATAGCCGTAATACGGCCCGCTAGAATTGGCGATAACTGTGAGTGATGGACGCTTGGAATTCAAAATAGAGCTGCGTGATGAATCTGGACAATTGGCACTTGTAAGCCGTGAATTTGCAAATAGGGGCATCAATATTGAAACAATGTGTGCGATTGATACCAACGTGGTCATCGTAACCACTCAAACCGTTGAAGCTCGTATGGCATTGGATTCATTGGGAATTTCATTTGCAACCACGCAATTGTTGTCACAATCCATGCCGGACAAACCTGGCGCACTTGCAGATTTCGCAGAGCGCTTAGGTGATGCGGGTGTTAGTATCACTTCGATTTACGTATTATCAAGAATACAAGGAGCAACTGAATTGGCCTTCTCGGTCGATAATCTCGATAAGGCTCGAGCCACACTCAACCTGCACGAATCAGTGCCACCCTGATTAGGCCAAAATTAAATCTAATTCAGAAAGAACGGTTCCATCTTCCCGTAGCAATCGCGCTTGGAGATGATCACCTCTGATTAACGGGCCTACTCCCGAGGGTGTGCCACAAAAGAGTAAATCTTCTTTTTCAAGTGGAGCCCATTGGGCCAAATGGTCTAGTAAATTGAGGGGGGTGAATACCATCTCTTCAATTGAGGCTTCTTGTCTTGGCTCACCATTGATTGCGAGTTCCAATCGGAGGTGTGAGAGTCCCACTGGAGGTTCGACAAAATTGCCAACTACTGCACTGTTCGCAAACCCCTTCGATTGTGTCCAGGGCATACCGGCGGACTTGGCCTCGTCCTGAGTGGGACGATCTGTCAAATCAAGACCTACAGCAATTCCAGATAGCGTTTGATTTTCCCCCAATTTGAGAACCAACTCCACCTCGTGATGTATCTCGTTCAAATGTGCAGGAATCATCATCTCACAACCCATAGGTGGCTGAGCAAGAGCAGCCCATGGCTTCAAGAAGAAACGTGGCGAAACAAGGGGATTACTTCCCATTTCCTTTGCATGTGCCGCAAAGGTTCGGAGTGCGCACCAAATGCTCGGCATGATTTGGCCAATCTGAACTCCGTCATCAAATGAGCGGGGTTGAATATACGAATACTTCACCACGATCAAGAACAAGAAGACGGTCGGGTTCAAGTTCAACCCAATGCTCACCTGTCAGTTCACGAGTCGATACCAAAGCTGCATCACCATATTCCTTAGAACGACGAACCAGATATATCGGCTTGCCAGGATAGTGGTGATAGAC
>JAQXFF010000260.1 GCA_029250425.1 Candidatus Thalassarchaeaceae archaeon
AGCTCGCTTCATGTACCATGGGTCAGAACCACCAGTCATGTCCCATTCACCTGTCCCTGCAGCGTTCATTGCAGGAATGACGTTCCACATTACTCGGACAACAAACGCAGTCAGGAGTGCACTAGCGATGGTAATTCCATACCAGTGTTGACCCCACCATTGGCGCGCTTGTCCAGGGTTACGTCGCTCGGGACCACGCAATAGGCGACCAGTGAATCCGAAATACAGTATGGCAGCATTCAGCCAAAAGAAGATGGCGAACCAAGACAATGTACCCAAACTACCGTGGAGGAAGGAAAGAACTCCATCTGCATCCCCAACGATGAATAGGCCAGAATCTTGCCAAGCACCAAGGGTGTAAAGGAGCCAATTGAGACCCACGAATAACCCAAGTGTCCGCCAGTGTTCCGCCCAACAAAAAGCAACGAACATGGCGACTAGCCCCGTAAACAGGGCCCAAAAGAAGCCCACATGCTCTGCCAAGAAGACTGAATCTGGGTTGTCAAGAGTGGAGAGGTGCCATAGGCTAAACACGTGTGCACCAATCCAAATGATTAGACCCAGGTACAGAGGAACGTATTCTTTAGCTCCACCCAGAACAATTCCGATTGCGTTTGCGATTACGAATGAGATTCCGATTCCGATTGCGATTGCGATTACGATTGGGATTTCGAATGAGAGTGTGATTCCGATTCCGATTCCGAATAAGATTCCGAATAAGATTCCGATTGGCATTATGAGTGCCATTCCGATTCCGGTAACCCTCTCTGGAAGAGCGTTGAACCAAGAACCTCGTCCACCTGCTTGTAGACGACCACGACAGACTAGAGCAATGACAACGCTGGTGAGGATCGAAATTATCCACCATGTGAAAAATAGGTAACCAGTTACAGTCCGATCAACATCGACGATGTCGTAGTAACTTCCGGCAAGAGAACTCTCGCCACCCCATGCATGACCTGCTGCTGCAACTTGAATCGCATAGACAAAACCAGCAACAACGCCGACTAGAATCAGTTCTTCCTCGTGGCGTCTTGACCGATCAAACAGATGAACGCCAATCGCCATCATGGTGAATGCCAAGCCCAGCAGAGCTGCGCCATCGTAGTAATGCACCATGCCGACAGCACCAATAATCACTGCAAATCCAAGGGAGACGAGAGAGGGGCGTGTCCCAACGGGTTCGAAGATGATACGGGGTGCTTTGCCGAGAAGGCCACCGGCCAATAGCACGGTGGTAATCATCAGCAGTGTGTTCCAATCGCTTCCATCATAATCGACTGTGTTCCAAGTTGCGGTTACCATCATGGCCAGCATGATTGCAATCGTCACCGGGATTGCAAGTAACCCAAACAGTGGGGCTTGCGTCGATGCAGTTCCGTTTTCGTTTTCCATTTCAATTCCCTCTCTTAGGTAACCGACAGCACATACGCTACGCCATCAGCGACGCCGCGACTTGAGGGGTCGTTATAACCCCTCCTCACGCGCTCGCGCGAAGGGTGGTACGCAGTACAACGAATAGCAGACACGCCTCAAAGTGCCTTGTGGCCAATATCGCGGCGAAAATGGGCCCCTTCAAGTTGCACATTTGACAACTTCTGATATGCCAAATCTCTCGCTTCGGAAAGTGTGGGAGCAATTCCGGTTGAAGCCAATACTCGACCACCTGTAGAAACCAATGTACCATCCACAATTCCTGTACCCGCATGATGGATGAATGCGCGACCATCTGGAACAATGTCATCCGAGAGATTTCCAGTAATGGGTCGACCCTTCTCAGGATGACCTGGATATCCTTCTGCTGCAAGGACGACTGTCAATGCATGGTCGGCCGAAAAGGTAGGCATAGAATCCGCCAATCTACCCTCGGCAACGGCCAGAAGAAGTTCACACAAATCACTGGAAATTAGAGGGATGGTGACCTGTGTTTCTGGATCCCCAAATCTTACGTTGTATTCAACCACTGATGGTGCCCCCTCTTCATCAATCATCAGCCCGACATACAAGCATCCTCGATAGGGGATTTGCTGTGAAGAAAGGTGCTTATGCATGGGCTCAACAATTTCAGAAATTGCGCGGCTACGAACGGCTTCGGTCGCAACAGGAGCGGGTGCATAGGCCCCCATTCCACCGGTATTGAGGCCCACATCACCTTCGCCAACCCGTTTGTGATCTTGGCTACACGGAAGTGCGACAAAACCCGATTCATCCATCATCACGAGCATGCTTGCTTCTTCTCCAGCCAGAAATTCTTCCAACAATACCATCCCATCTGAACGAATAGATGTTCGAATGAAATCGAGAGCCTCGTCACGATCTTCTGTGACAACAACTCCTTTGCCTCCGGCCAAAACATCACGCTTGACTACCCAAGGAGCGCCCCAACGGTCGACTGCTTCATCCAAGTTCGTTGCTTCAGTAAGATGTTGGACACCAGCGGTTGGGATATTCAAATCAAGCATGACCTGCTTGGCGAAGTCTTTGCTTCCTTCAAGCATAGCACCCGCGGCATGTGGTCCAAAACTTGGGATGCCAATTGCACGAAGGGCATCGGACAGACCACCCACCAATGGTGCCTCTGGGCCCACGACAACGAGATCAGCCCCAAGGGATTGAGCCAAAGCAACTTGACCCTCTACATCTCCGGCAGAGACGTCATGATTGGTTGCAATGGCCCCCGTTCCAGCATTGCCCGGTGCAACATGGACGGTTCGAACAGAAGGGCTCTCGAGAAGACCGATTGTCAACGCGTGTTCGCGACCGCCACCTCCGACGACCAGAACAATCCGCCCCATGAGTCACTACGAACGGTTTCGGCTCATGAAGAGTCCCATTAGTAAGGGACTTCCTTCAACCCCACCCAATACCCAAACACATTGGTCAATCGATGGATGACTGGTGTGATTATCAAAAGCCAAAACATGGGTGAAATGAGGTCCGTATTCCCAACAAGAGCATTTGGGAACAATAGCAATCCCATCGCGAACGTGCATATGGCAAATGGTAGAGTGTCAATCAAGGGGGCTTGGGAACTTTCAGACCCCTCTCTTTTCTTCCCCATTCGCCTCTTGATGAAAGAACCCAAACTATCACCAATCATGCAGCCCAAGCCCAAGAAGGAACCAACAATGAAGGCAGCACCCCATTCACCACCAATCCAAAACCAATCGCCCGCAGCAGTCCCAATCAATGGATCAAGAAACACACCTTCAGTGACAATATGGTTTTCTCCAGCCCAATGGGTCAACATACACAACAACCCCGCGCCAAGGATTGCACCCATGAGACCATTCCAAGTTTTCCCGTCCCCTAGAATTCGATAGCCATCGGACAATTTTCGACCACCATCAATTGGACGTGGCTCGAATCCTGTCATTTCAGGAATCCATTTCCCCCCCAGCATCGCTGCTGTATTGGCAAGGTATCCCGGCAAATACAGCCACAGCACAAGTAAGGGACCACTCCAGAAACTCATCGTTTCGCCAAGTGAAGGGGTTGTGGTGAGAAATAGGCCGGGCACATTACGAGGCTGAATATGAGGGTCTTAGAATTGTACGCACGTTGGCGCATCCTTCTTGACCCCGATGCGACACCCACAAGCCATGAGAACCAGTCAAGCACTCACTATGCTACTCGCCACATCGATGCTAATCTGTCTGATTCCGTTGTCTAATGCAGGTTCTGCTCCAACAAATGGTGGAGTTTACGATGTATCTACAGACGAAACTTGGAACATTGGTTCAGAACTCAATGCCATTGTAACTGTGGAAGCTGGAGCCACACTCACCATCTCATCGGA
>JAQXFF010000274.1 GCA_029250425.1 Candidatus Thalassarchaeaceae archaeon
ACATTGTCTTCACTGATACTGACGAATGGATACATTGTGATGCCTTCCCATTCAGGTGGAGTAATTTCCCATGACTCCCATGTTTCACCACGATCGTATGACATGGCCATGCGTATATCCCAAGGCCCAGTAGGTCCATCAGGACAGTCCGCCCAAACCACTGCAACTGTGCCTTGGCCATTGGTTTCGACAAGTGGGTAACCTTCAGGAGGATTGCCATTGCGTGGACCGACATCAATGGGTTCGTCCCAATTGAGGCCTGTGTCGCTGGATATGCGGACTTGCACATGACCTGTGTTACTATCCTGATTTTCTTGGGCGACAAACACGTATTCTCCGCTACGTTCGGGAGCAATGGTTGACCAGCCCCCTGGCATTGAATAACACTGGGACCATGTTTGGCCACCGTCAGCACTGCGATAATACCAGTATCTAGCAGCACCATTTTCGCAATCCTGAACGGACACTCCACTGTTTCCTAAATAGTGGACTATGCCATTGTTCTGTGCTTGAATCCACGGACGATCATCGGCAGCCATCGAGTATTGCCGATCGCACAAATTACTCTCGAAGTTTTGTCCACCTTCACTAAAGACGTGGATCCAATTGTCTTCAAGATACGTGTCGAGATAGTAGATTCGGTCCATGGCATCCACCGCAATATCGCCTTCATCCCCTAGACAGGCCGAACCTGATGCACCATTGGTTAGTTGTCCTTCAACAACAGTTCCAGGTGTTTCTTCGAAATTATCTGCAATACCCCAGGTTGTACCATTGTCATTGGAGACCCAGAACCAGGAGGCGAAGTAATCCCAACTGGTCATGTATCCATCCATACAAGCTCCATCGGAAAGAGGGATGGTTGGCTGTAAATCGATGATACTTGCAGTGCCACCAGTGGGGCTGGACCATCGCAAATCTTTGTGTGCAGTGATGAACATGTTTCCATATCCATCAATCGCGAGACTGGGCTCATATCCGATACCGTATTCTGGTAAATCTTGGCCATTGGAAGGATCGATACAATCTGCATCACGCGGCATGAAAATGGTGTCACCCCATGTAATTTCAACGGATGATCCTGAACTTGTATCAGTTGTAGCCATCATGTGGTCACCAACCGAACCCCACATTGCTGCAAAAATTGTGAAGGCCACAACAATGGCTCCAGTGCTGGCTAGAGCGACGTCCAGTTGTCGTTTTTCGCGTCGCTCAATGGACTCAAGTGGTTCTTCAATCCACTCTTCGTAGACCTCAGCCTCGAGAATTTCGGCCTCCCAAATCTCGTCCGACACAAACCGTCGTAGGCTGAACCCATCATGAAACCGACGCTCTGATGAGTTGGCGCCCTACGGGCGCCCATTGAATCTAGACTAAACTGAATGAACCTGTCAAAGAATCGATTGATTCTCGTGAACCTGGACCCAGCCCAACAACCGTAACTGTACCAGATGGAATTTCTGTGTGACCTGCATCACGAACCATGTAGCAAACAATTCCTGCTGCCTGTGCTTCACCGAATAAACGCTTGAGTGCATCCAAATTTGGAGCCTCCACGACGATTTTCCGCGCACCATTTTCACGCCATGATTGAAGCGTTTTTGGACATTCTCGATTTGCTTTGAGACTGCATTCAACCGCTGCATGGCTGCATTGTGCTGCAAGTTTTCCTTTCGACAATTTCAAATCTTTTCGGGTAACGAGGACCATGGTCAATGAGGCGTCTTCTGTCATCTAATTCTCTCCATCGAGTCGTGCAACCCCCGCCAAGGGATCTTTGAGTTGTTTTGCTGCTGCTTCTGCCTCAGCGATGAACACTTCCCTCTTCAAGGTCTCATCCGATATATTTCCCAGCCATCGCCCGGCTTCGTGACGACGATGTAACCACAATAAGTGATGCAAACTCGGTGCCAACCAAATGGTAAACAATACATTTCCAACCGCATGCAATGCGTCGAATACAAGTCCTGCAATGATGAAAGCCAAGAAGGCCTCAAACGATTGGTATAATGCGAGTGCAGACAACGATACCGTCCAATCAAATAGGAATCCCCAGATGAAAGCTAAGAATGCCATTGAACCAATTCTAATCTTGGTCCCATCCCAATTCACCAAAAGGGGTCGGAACAGTGCTGCACTACTACCAACTGCGGCCCATGCAATCGCTTGGTAGAATGTCCAAGGTCCATGCCCAAGTGCCATATTGGAAATGAGGGCTGTAAGCATGGCTACAGCAGCAGCCCTGCGAGCGCCAAGATGCAGGCCGATCATCAGAAGGAGGAGAGTCACGGGTTGAACGTTTGGCAAAGCAGCAAACAAGACTCGGCTGGCACTTGCAACTGCAGCCAAGATGGCAATAAGAGCGGCTTCTCTACCCAATCGTATCCCACGATCTACACTTAGTAGCAATGAACAGAAAATAAATCCAAAGAAAATCGTAAGCCATACTGCGATTCCACCCGGAGTCCCAGCCCATGCCTGAATGTCGGCAAATGTCATGTGGACACCTCCGTCAATTGACCCTGGTCAATATTCCAAATTCGTCCACCACTGACTTTAGCCCAAGCAACAAGGTCTGGTGAATGTGAAGTGATTACGATGGCAGAACCGGCCTTACGGCGGGCATTGAGTTGCTCGATAAGGTCAGCCAGTGTAATGTCATCTAGACCATGGTCAATTTCGTCAAGAAGCATGATTGGTGGCTTACGCATCAATAACGGGAGCAATGACAACCGACGTCTCTCTCCAGTAGATAGGTCATGGACTGGAGTTACCATCGATAGATGAGATAGACCCAAATCAAGTCGAAGAGCAGATTGCTGTAATTGAATTGCTTCTGAATCTGGAATTTTCACATCATCCCCAGCAAGAAATTGGGCGAAGAGTGTGGGGTGTTGCATATTCAATTCTTCTTCAATGGTCATGCCCAATAATCTCCGATCTGGAGATGTTGGCAACCATGGAATATTCGAGGTTTCAGCCCATTCACGCAAAAGTGTTGTTTTTCCACTACCGTTGGCCCCTTGAACCAATATCAAATCACCAGATAGAACCGGTTTGAGTTGATGTGAAAACAAACTTCCTTCTGGAGGTTGCCCAATTTCATCGCCACGTTCAATCCAAACAGATGGGTAATCCTGAGTTGGGATTGGTTCACCGATGTCAATGACATGGTCCGCAATTCGTTTCCACCTGGCTTGTCGATGTGCGACGACAATGATTAGCCCTCCACGTGCTCGATGTTTGACGACGGCTTTTCCGAGTTGAATGAAGCCCGCTTCATCCAAATGAACATCTGCTTCATCAAGTAACCAAATGGGTTGTGCTGGATCAAGATGGGCGGCCAAGAGAAGGCGCTGTTGTTCACCTTCCGATAGGTTCTCAGGCTGAGATTGAAGTTTGTCAAGAAGGTTCCATTCACGAAGGCATTCCAGCATTTCTTGTTGTTTCCATGGACCTGAAAGACGGCGAGCAATCCTGAATTCCCTTTGAACGGATTCTGCCAATCCATGTCGATCAGGATCTTGCGGTATCCAACATGATATCGCCTCAATAAACGGTCCTTCGGCAAGATTGATTTCACCCTGTGTCGGATGACCTGAAATGTGCACTTTACCATTCACTGTCACGGGATGTTGCCATGGTGAAACACCTGCAATAACTCGTAAAAGACTTGATTTCCCACAACCTGAATGGCCACGGAGTAACACAATGTTACCTCCACGTAACAACTCTTTATGTCGCCCAATACAACGTCCATCAGGCAAATTAATTTCCAAATCCAATCCAAGCTGTACCGAATCGGAAAAATGATGTGGATTGACGCCGTCTTCACGAATTTCTTCCCCAAGAGCAATTTGCACTATTCTGCGTTTGACACCATGGCGCCATCGTCGTGGTGCCAAGATGCCTCTGGACTGAACTGCATCTCCTAAATCATGAGCGTGATCCAATGAATCAGCCAGCCATCCTGGCCAAATTGAGGCGCGGGTTCGAAGGGCCTTCATTCCAGATTCATTGTCAACAAATCCACGTTCTTCAAGTGTTTCAATTCTCCATTTTGCACTACGCTCTAAACGTGGTACCAACCGTAGAGCGATGGCAAGAGAAACACCGAGTCGCGGCAATACCCATTCAAATGACCGAACAACATCTGAAGGAGGAACGGACCATGTCATGATTTGCATGCCCAGTAAGGCAATGAGTAAACGGATTACGAGCAGTAAAGTCTCAGACCAATTTTCAGTGCCACTAAACAACAGTAAGATGGCCCCGTATAAAATCGACAATGGCAACCACACACACAACCAACGCAGCATTGACCGAGAACCCACCATCACTGCAGACCAGATGAATAGGAACCCACCCCACGCTGCAAGATGTCGCCATTCAAGCAATAATGGCAACACAACGACCAGTACGAGGAAGGGGAGGCGGAAGTGACGAGGGGGGCCCATTCTGGTCGCTCGTTCACCCTGCCAACCCCAAACTGAAATGAAAATCGCCTCCTATAGAGGCGATACAAGAGAATACGGTGTTTGACTGTTGACCTGATTAGAACTGGCCTGCATCAAAGTGCCAATCGATATGATCGCCGGTTTCTATCCCTTGTTCACCCATGCCAATCGCCCCATATCCGCCATTCAAATCGTAACTCCACCAACGTCCATCAGTGCCACCTTCTGCAAGGCCCACATCCAGTAAGAAAACACCAAGCATTTGCTGCTCAATATCGTAAGTGTACTGGAATTCATTAAGAGTCGAAATTGTCACACTCTCCACCGTATTTCCAGCTTCGACAATAATGGTTGAAATCACAATACAATAACTCCCATCTGGAGGTGATTCAATTTGCCAAGATTCATCGGTTTCTAGGTCCAATATATTCCCTTCATTGCAACCTTCAGGTGCAAATGATTCTGGGAAATGAAAGGCGATGAGTGCTTCGTTTTCAGCCAGTCCTTCATTCAATTCAGGAAGTAACATTGCAACGCGGTGACGTTGACTTGAGTCCGCATTTGGTTCAGACACAATTTGTGTGTTGTAAATTGTACCCGCCATAACCAACCCAAACATCACCATGAGAACTGCACCCATTCGAATTTGTCTGCGTGTTTCCGAATTCACACTAAACTGTGCAACAATTGCCAATATCCCAGCACCAATGATGGGAAGCCAAATAATTCCAGACGAACTTTCCTTTGCGGTAGACTTTGAATCATCATCATCAGACTCTGATGGCCCCGGTTCGTCTGTCGTCCCAAGTGTTTCATCCGCCATGTTGTGAATTGAATTCCAATCAATTGGGTTGTACCGAACTTCCAACCATGAGGCATCGTTGGCAGCGGCGTGAACCTCTCCATCTGAGCCACATCCTGCCGTCAAATATCCACTTTGATCAGGAGTCCATTCGACACTATGGTTTGCATCAATGGCGATGTACCAAGAACCATCAGCTGAATTTTGTGGGAGACAAATAGCATTGACTTCCCCCCACTGAAGCCACCTTATTTCACCGACAACATTGGTCGCATTCCATCGAATGGTTTCGAAAATAGAACCATTGAGAATCCCGAAGTGGACCGCATCACTACTGCCTGCAACAGCGGAGAGGTACCCCAAACCTGCCGGTGTTGTTGCCGTACCTGGGCCCATGGGAATTGAATCAAGTAATTCTGGCACCCCTGATTCATTCCAATCCATCCGAATCAATCTGGACTCGCCATCTGCATGAAGATGCACCATCACCCCTTGACCTGACATGGAAATGGGTGTTGAACGGATTCTCCATGTTCCCGACAAATTGGCAAGAGCCACAATGTCAACATCATCGAGCAGAGTTGATTCATTGTCATATCGCAATAGATGGCCTGATTCAGTACCCTGTAGCCAGCCTAGAGAAGTTGTAATTGTACCATTTTCATCGGAACCCCAGTCAAACCAAATTCCAAGATTGGCTCGATAAGTACGCAAATCAGAATCATGATACTGTCGTAAGATTGTCCCGTTGTCAGCACACACTACAATGGTGCCTGTTTCAGTTGGCCACACAATCTTGCCTGTCGTTAGCGCAAATCCGCCACCTGAAATTCCCCAATTCGGTGCTTCTGTAGACTGATTCCAAACTTCAGTACCAGTTGTGAAATCATATGCGGAAAGATGGCCGGATGTCCAACCAGTTATGATCAAATCTGCTGATGGTGAACAAGATACTGTGCCGCTATTACGGGGTACATGAAGTAGGGGTGCGGTCTCAAATCCACGTTCGCTATCTGAATGAATAGTTCGCCAAATTTCAACACCGGTATCGGCCCTATATGCCGCCATTCCGGCACCCTCACCAGTCATGGGATCTCCGCCACCTTTGACAATGACAAGACCATCCTTCACCAACGGTGCTGTGGATATGTAACCAATATCGACACTGGCATTCCATTGAACATCCGGCAAAACTGGATCATCAACCCATTCTGCATGTCTGCCTTCACTCGCTTCTGCTGGAATTGATGCCAATAGAAACAGGGCAAATATGAGCAAGGCCCGCCGCATCAAAGTAGCCTCTGAATTTGTTCTTTCAGTGCGGCTGATACGGCCTTTCCATCGGCGGCACCACCGAGTTTACCCATGACGACACCCATCAGTGGCCCCATTGCACCCATGCCGCGCTCAGCAACGAAATCCGCTCGGTCGGCAAGCACTTCTGCGACTGCAGCATCAACGGCTCCGGTATCTGCAGGCTCGAATCCCCGGGTCGCTGCTTCTGCAGTCATCCAAGCAATCAGCGTAGGAATGTCATCAGATTCTGCATCGTTTACCAACGGTTCAACACCTTCACGGGTAATCGTTCCAGATTCTCGCAAATGAATGGCAACTGAAATGGCATTGAGATTTTTTGTACCATAATCAAGAAGGGCGCTTGCCCATGCTTTCTCAGGCAAAGCAAGTTCACCTGAAATTCCATCCATGAAGTAATCATCTAGCTCGCCTGTAATGAGGGCAGCAATTTGGTTCTCAGAAAGACTGGTGGTTGCAAATCGTGCGAATCTTTCCTCACGGCTGGGTGGGAGTTGATCCTTGATTGCAGTCCAAGTATCTCTTGGAATTGGTGTTGTGGGAATATCGGTTTCAGGGTACATTCTAGCCCCACCTGGTAAGGGGCGCATTGCTGTGGTTGTGCCATCTTCAGGTGAACCCTTTCGAACCACGACATTACGAACTTCTTCTGGGATTCGGTGGTAAGCCAAACATGCACGTGAATGAACACCCTCTAAGGCCAATTCCGCTTGCCATTGAGGCGCGACGCATAATACGAAGCAATCTCCTAAAATTGCAGCGCAATCTGCTGTTTCTTCCTCGGTGATTCCATAGGCTGGAAGTTCATCAGAATGGAAAATTCCTTTGACGCCTGCCAATTTAGCAGCACTTGCCAACTCCCGGCCTAATCTCGGCAATTGCGCCCCTCCACCATCGAGTGTTTTGATCCCGAGTTTACCTGCCAACCCTGGCAAAGATAATCCCAAGACAACTGCTCCATCTGCCAAAGATTTGGTCACCATCTCTGATTTACATTTTGCAAAGTTGGTCGAGAGGTTGGTGGATTTGAAAGGAAGATTCTTTGCAACCATTTCTGCCACTGATGCTTCCACATCGGCATCATCTAAGTCTCGATGTGATGCCAATGAATCTACACCCAATTCGGCTCTGAGTTCGTTTGCCAATCGGTGGAAATGTAACTGCCTTGCCATTTCAAGACGAATGATACGTGGAATCCAATCGAGATCCTGACAACCTTTGATTTCGACACGGACCCCCGGTCCAATGCTAACATTGAGATCTTGCCGAATCGATCCTAAACCTCGACGAACACGACGAGTATCTCTGAGTAAAGTCCCCAATGCAAGAGCTGTCTCTTTGGCATGTTCTGGCGTTTGTACGTCAGGGGCTGTTGCCACTTCGACAAGGGGGACGCCCAATCGATCTAGGGTGTAGAGAACTTGTTCGCCATCGGATGTTGGACGTGTATCCAACTTCCGTGCACTGTCTTCTTCCAAACAAATGACATCAACACCTACAGGTCCAGTGGGTGTTTGAATCGAACCATGAGTCGCGACAAGGGTCGTTCGTTGAAAGCCGCTGGTATTGGAGCCATCTACCACGGTCTTGCGCATTGCTTGCAACGCACCAACTGGCTTTGCATCCATCATTGCCGCCATGGTTAGAGCAACTTCAACCGCATCACTGTCGTGTTCCAATGGAGGTGCCTCGTCCATTTCGATGAGACCGGCGTTGGGTGATTGGAAATACACGAAGGAACGATTTCGGCGTTGTTCAAAACGAGCGGCGATATCGATTCGACCACCTTCACCACGAGCTGCTCGAAGACGACGGTGGGCACTGGGCCAGCAACCTTCAATCTCTTCAATTCCATCTTCATACAGCGTACTTGGTTGACGGGAATGTAATTTCCCAGTGGCCAATTGTTGGTGAACTTCCAGTCCACACATGAAGCCAAGGGCTTCCGGGTCGAGCCCGTCAGCATCGGCAACATCGCCAGGAATGTCCTCGGCCATGGGAGTTTGCCACTCGCTGCCCCCCTAAAGGGGCAGCGGTGTCAAATCATGTCAATCAGTTCATCCGCCACAAACCAATTCGGGGCTGGTACAAATCGCCACGATTTCGCATATTGTTCAAAACACGGTCAACTGTTTCTTCATCAAAGCCTTGCTCAGCGCCAGCATTGTATACCTGAATTGTGGTACATTCACCATCCAATTCTCTGCATAAATTTCGAACAAGAGACATGATTGTTCTCTCCGCGCTCTTGGCCCTCTCGGGAACACCGGTTGGGTCTTGCGGATTGATATTACCAGCACTGGCTACATATCTCCAAAGACCATCCATTGCAATGGCTTCATGTGCATCTTCTTCAGTCACATAATTTCTCAAGAACAAACGAGCACGAGCTTCTGCCATA
>JAQXFF010000283.1 GCA_029250425.1 Candidatus Thalassarchaeaceae archaeon
TTCATCGACATTGGCAACCATTCGAAGTTGACCATCTTCCTTACAAATTGGACAAGGAATGTCGATGGGTTGTTCATCCATTAGATTCGCCGCCTTCCAAGTTCATTCGCATCAACGGCAAAAGCTTCCATTTCAACACCACGAACTCCTCGGCAGCCTGGCGGGAGTAGCATCAAGCGAGTCTCAGTCATTTGGATAATTTGTCCGCCTAAATCATTATCAATAAACGTGTTAAGTTGTGATAAAGCAGCATTAAACTCAACTGTTTTTTTCATCAAGCGATTCATTTCCACAATGACAGCATGGTCATCGGCAACCCAATCCATCAATTGGCCACAGCCCGTGATGTCATTGAGTACGGCGCGATGCAAAACCATGCCATTTTCAGAATCTGGAATTGGTGGGTTTGGGTACAATTGCCCAAGGTCGTGGTAGATGACTTCGCTTGCAGGCGATATTTGTGTGTGATTTCCCTCCATACTTGGCATGTTGAAGGTTCGCAGTGGTGTAGCAGTCTCATCGTCGGAATCTTCCGCCAAATCGTTCATCTTCTCTGCTTTTCGAATCTTTTCATCTGCTCGTGCCAATACATCTAGGTCTGGCATTGAAGGAACAATAGTGTCTTTTACTGGACTTGGATCTTGTTGCGGCTGAGGATTGGTGAAGGCATCGAGAGAAGACTGTGCTTCGTCTCTTTTTCCTTTCTTACCTCTGCGCATACAAGCGGCTGGCATCGGACACCTCAAGAAGACTCGCCTTCATCAAGAGTCGTTGAAGGCTTTTTCAAAGGGCAAAGGGAATTGCCAAGAGATTCGTTGGGTTGATAAAGGGCCACTCGCAACAGACTATTGCGCCTCAAGGTTCAAAAGGTGTCGACTAAAAGAAGGGATTGATGGCAATGGATGCGCAGCAGAATGTATTGAAAACCGGAACAAGTACAATAGGTATTACCTTCGATGGCGGAGTAGTAGTTGGAGCGGACCACCGTGCCACTATGGGCCATTTTATTGCCAACAAAAGTGTCCAAAAACTCTTCAAGATTGGTGACAACCTTGCACTTACAACCGCAGGCCTTGTTGGTCATGCACAATCCCTTTCTCGTACTCTCTGTGCCGAAGTAGCCTTGTTTCAATTGCGTCGTCAGCAACCTATGACCGTACGTGGTGCAGCCACATTAACTGCTAATATCCTTTCAGGTCGCCCTCACTGGGTTCAATTGTTGATTGTTGGTGTTGATGATGAAGGCGGCCATGTCTACTCTATCGATTCTGCAGGCGGCTCTATTCCTGATGTTTATTGTGCTACAGGTTCCGGCTCGCCTTACATGTATGGTGTCCTTGAAGACGGTTTCAGAGAAGGTATGTCTAGAACCGATGCATTGAAACTCGCGGCCCGTTCCCTTCACGCATCGGGGCAGCGTGATGCCGCCTCCGGAAACGGAATGGATTTGGCAGTAATCACTGCCAAAGAAGGCTTTGTTTCCCTTTCTCAAGCAGAAATTGCAAAACTTCTTTCTTGAGAGTTTCTAATTCCCGCAGCTCTTTACTGCACTCCTTAGGGAGAGTTTGTGCACAGTCATTGTGCGAGCGCGGGAGACGGTGAAATTATGCGTCTAACGTTTAAAGAATTAAAAGACCAAGTGCAGAAGATAGTCCCTCGGGATATACCCTACACTGTAGAATTAGAAGCTGGCAATATTGCTTTGGTTACCCCTGAACCAAATCGAATCCTCGCTACGGATGGATTGCTTGCAAAAATTGCGGGTAAAGTTAAGCGAAAGATTGTTCTTCGACCGGATTCTTCAATTATGAAATCTGAAGAAGATGCTACCAAGATTGTCAAAGAAATTATTCCTGAATCAGCATCAATAACCAACATTTACTTTGATGCCTGCTTTAGAGAAATTACAGTCCAGTGTGAAAACCCAGGTGAAGCAGTTGGACGACGTGGAATCAATTTGCAAGAAATACGAGACCAAGCAGGTTGGTTGATTACTGTAGAGCGAACCCCGCCAATTGTTTCAAAGACAGTTCACGACATTCGTGGTTATCGTCATGCCCATGCTGATGAGCGCCGAAAACTGTTGAAGGATTTCGGACTCAATATTCACCGTCCTCAACGCCCTGGTGCTACTTGGGCACGGGTAACTGCATTGGGTTCATACCGAGAAGTTGGACGGGCTTGCCACTTTGTCACGACCAATGAATCCCGTGTCATGATTGATGTTGGAGTTAACATTGCTTCTGACACCGACCCTATGCCTTATTTCACCGCTCCTGAAGCGCTACCTTTGGAAAAATTAGATGCCGTGGTATTGACGCACGCACACTTAGACCATGCGGGAATGCTTCCAGTTTTGTTCAAATACGGATACAGAGGTCCAGTGTATTGTACCCCTCCAACACGTGATTTGATGCTACTTTTGCAAACTGATTATCTCAAGGTTGGTGGTGCTGAAGGAAAGCGTGCGCCATATGACATGGAAGATATTCGAACCTGTATGCGACACGTTGTCGATGTAAATTGGGATGAAACCACAGACATTGCTCCGGATATCAAACTAACATTTTCCAATGCTGGTCATATTCTTGGCTCTTCTGCCGTGCACCTCCACATTGGTGATGGGAAGCACAACATTGTCTTCAGTGGTGACCAAAAATATGAGAAATCATGGCTCTTCGATGCAGCAAATACACGTTTCCCTCGTGTGGAAACTCTCGTTATTGAATCTACATATGGTGCTTCAGGAGATTATCAGCCATCACGCCAAGAGGCGAATCAAGAGTTACAAGACATTGTATCTAGAACCATGGCTCGAGGTGGCAAGGTTATCTGTCCTGTTTTCGCCGTTGGCCGAAGCCAAGAAGTGATGATTGCAATTGATGAATTGTTCCGTTCGGGAACTGTAAAGCCAGTCCCAGTTTGGTTGGATGGCATGATTCAAGAAGCAACTGCAATTCACGCGGCACATCCTGATTATCTCACTAGTAGCCTTAGAAAATCTCTGCTCAAAGATGATGGAGAAAACCCATTCACCAGTGAATGGTTCCGTCCGGTCAAAGGGCGAGAATTACGTGAAAGCATCATAATGGATAATTCTCCATGTATTGTTTTAGCCACATCTGGCATGCTCAATGGCGGTCCAGTTATGGAATATTTCAAGAACTGGGCACACGAAGACCGCAACTCATTGTGTTTCGTCGGTTATCAAGCAGAAGGGACGCTCGGGCGACGACTTCAGAAAGGATTTGGTGAAGTTCCAATGATTATCAATGGAAAAACAGAGATAGTCAAGATTGGATGTGAAATGGTTACGATTGATGGATTCTCTGGACATTCAGATCGTCGTCAATTGCTTGATTTCGTCGACCAAATCTCACCTACACCACGAAATATTATTTGCCATCATGGAGATTATCACAAATGTAACGAACTTGGAAAAACCTTGCGAGAGCGCTACAAATGCCGAACCTACGCTCCGCAAAATCTTGAGACTATTCGCCTAATGTGATTACATCAGCGGTATGTCGAATCCAGATTCTAGCGGGTCGGGTAGTGTTTGTTCCATCTGTTCACTCTGTAGATTGTTAAGAGTTGTACCAGTTGAATAATTCACTTTGATAGGGGTGGCTCCAGTGTTTGTAGTCGATTTTGGTGAGGCCTCAAAAAGGAACCAAGAAAGGACGATGAAAATCAATCCGAGGCCAGAAGCAACGATGACTAAGGTACTTCCTCCGCTGGCGAGATTGATGCCAATCGCAACAACGAAAAAGAATATGGCTGCTAGTAAAAGGAGTCTTCGAGAAACCGTCGCCATAGATGTCTCACGACCATGTTATTCATGAACCCGTTGCATCTGTACCCACATCATGTACTC
>JAQXFF010000286.1 GCA_029250425.1 Candidatus Thalassarchaeaceae archaeon
TTCTAATCCTTTCTTGCGGTAACGCAGAACCCATCCGAGAACAGGGACCATCACCATCGAGAAAAAGAAGGTGCATGCGATTCCAAGGACCAGTGTCAGCCCCACGGTTCGCATGGGCTTGATGGGGACAAGGAATGGCCAAGCGAGAACGCTAAATCCAACGATTGTAGTCAATGCTGAAAGGAAAATCGCATTTCCAGTTGTCATTACAGCATCGACTGTAGCCCCGAGATACACATCTGCATCCCATGGGTCGATATCATCCGTTTGCAACCCTTCTCGCTGCTTCCGCCATGCTTCCTCAGCAGCTTCTTCCAAGCGCTCATTCCGTCCTTCCTCGATTCGGTTGATGAGATGCAGAGCATAGTCTACACCGAGTCCGATGAGGATGGGTCCGGCTGCGATAATCATCGGTGTCAATTCGATATCGGCCATGACTGTAATGCCAAATGTCACGGCCAAACTCATGACAATTGGTGTACCGCAAATAATCAGCACCTTCGGATTGCGATGGAGGATAAACATCGTCACAGCAACGAATGCGAGTGACCAAGGTAGCATATATTCGAGTTGTTCGTAAACAGCATCCGAAACATCATGCAGAACCGGGGTGAGTCCAGTTACCGTAATCGCACAACGGCTGTACACATTTCCTTCATTATTGCACGGGGATTCCGGAGTCCTCCATTCCTGCTCCCCCGTGTCCTCATTTTCATACCACATGGGTGAAAGTTTCTCTTCGTAGTTCTTTTTACAAAGTGGGCAAATTTCGCTATCAGATTCGTCGTAAACAAGTTTCTTTGTGTACTCAAGGAATGCTTTGTGATCCTTGATCGTCTCGCCAACTTCACCCTTGAAATCCACCCTTGGATCAATTTGTGTCCCTTCCATTTCGAAGCGAATACCCATGACGATAACAGCGGTGTCCCAAATGCCGTCCCCGTTGGTATCTCGGACGAAGGATTCCATCAAACTGCCTGAATTTTCAACCATTTCATTGATCGTATCTTGGTTCTGAGGAATGACATAACCATCGTTTGGACTTGCTGTGGTAATTGGACAATCCTCTAGATTGAATCCAGCGATACCATGCTCTTCCATTGCGCATCTGAATCGGTTTTGAGCACTGTTCTCTTCCTTGATGATTTGAGCTGGTGATAAAATCCAAACGACACCATCATTTCGGCCGCGATCCTCCTTGTCCCAATCCAACCCTCTGGCATAATTGCCTTGGCCACTGTCATCATCCCCCTCGAGATATGACAATTGATTGAGAACCGTGACACTGGTCACATTGTGTTCGCAATTATCGATTTCCTCACAAGTCCCCCTCGTCGCTCCATCGATTGCATTATCGGTGTGAATGTAGAGCATTACAATATCTGTGGACCACCCTTCACGAACTTCGAGAAGCAAATCCTTGGATTCGGCACCATCGGGCAAATAGACCTCGACATCGCCATTGATCTGGTATCGAAAATCAACCGAGTATTGGCCAATAAACCCAGTGACAAGTAGCAAGATGACAATCACGGCACCGGGTGATTTGTGGAGAGCCCTATACAGTCCACGCACCGGCTTTTCGATAGCATCGTGGGCCATTTCTCCGGCAGAGTCCATGCGGTCTGAAAGCCCAGACCAGAGCGTGTGCAAACGCGTGATAACAGATTCACCTTCAGAAACTGGAAGAATCGGTTGTGCAGGCACATGTCCTGCTGAATCCGAGTCGCTCATCGCCCTGTCGAATCATCATTTGATATTGAAGGACACGGTTGTAGAGGTCCCTATGGGACCTCTTGTGTGCTGTTCAATCAAGACCGAATTCTTCAACCAAGAGTCGTCGCATCAGTCGACGAGCACCGTGTAGAACCATTGCGGCGAAGCAAAGTGAGGCACCAAGCATTCCAATCCAAGCTGCTGTGAGTCCTGGACCAACGGAAAGAGAAATGGCGCCATCAGTTAACCCGTCCACTTCATTGAGTGCCCGCATGCCGATTGCAGCCCCAGTCGCCAGCAAAGAAATTCCGGGCAAGCCAAAGAAGAGAAGTGGTTTTTTTTGGGATAACGATATGAGGGCAAAACTCAGTACTGTGAAACCATGTGAGAGTGCGGTATACCGACTCCCTTTTGGAACGTCATATCGTATTTTGGTTGGCACTTCAGTTACTTTCAGTTGCAGGTCATCACAAGCATTGAGAATTTCAAGACAAGATTCCATTCCATTGTGATCAAAATTTAATCTCTCAAGGGCTTTAGGGCCGAACGCTCGAAATCCGCTCTGCGTATCCTTGATATTCAGGTCGCTTGAGAGATTTGAGGCCGCAGTAATGACCTTGATTCCAAGAGCACGATATGTGGGCATACTCTCTGCTCCGCCACCGGCCACAAATCTGGAACCGATGACTACGTCTGCTTCTCCAGCCAAAATAGGAGCAAGGAGGGTGGGGATATCGCTCGCATCATGCTGTCCATCACTATCGAGAATAACCAATGCCCGCGCCCGCCGTTCTTCAGCCGTATCAAAAATTGTCTTGAGTGCGCCACCATAACCACGATTCGCACGATGATGGTGAACTGTTGCTCCAAGGGCACGCGCAATTCGAGAAGATGCATCCGAAGATCCATCATCTACACAGAGGACTTCATCGACTTGTGGTAAGCATGAAAGAACGACGCTTCCAATGGTTTCTTCCTCATTGAAAACAGGCATTGCCGCAATGATTGGTCCATCCCATGCAATGGGTTCGACAACCTCTTCGGGCAAGCCTTCCATGTACCGTGGGTTACTAAGAATACATTTCAAGACTTCCCTTTCATTGCCGCCCTACGGGCGAAAACGAGATGTGCCACCGGAGGCGAACCTCCGGCGACGATTCTGTTTTCAATCAAAGATCAATTGACTCATTGTTGTCACTGCACGCTCACCATCAATCACCTTTCGCAATGCGCTAAGGCTGATTACCAGTGGGACATATGATTGCCCATCTGATGTTGTGTATGTTTCACAATCACCAATTGCATTTGTGTTGATGGATAGCTTGATTGCTCCACCAGCATTGCTTTTCCGGACATATCCTACAAGTAGGCTGGGCATTACACCACCATCTTCCGTTCTCTTTTCTTGCTTGCTTTCCGTTGTATTATTTTCCATATTTTCAACTCCAGTCCCGATATTGGGACGAATAGTGCCTATCGAGCGGCGGCCCACATCAATTTCTATGAGGGGTATCATAAATTGAAACTGATTCACTCCGCTTCGCGGAGGGAAAGTGAATGAAAAGTAAGATTCTAATGAACGTGGGATTGAAGAACAACTCCCCTGTCGCCTACTTGATGAATGTACTCGTGACCGGGGGTGCCGGTTTTATTGGTTCACACCTTGTTGACCGCTTAGTTGCCCGTGGAGACGCCGTTACAGTGTTCGATAATATGAGCAGTGGCCGTCAAGAATTCCTCGCTCACCACGGGGACTCAATCCAATTCATTGAAGGCGATCTTCTTGACATAGATGCAGTCAAGTCTGCAATGGTAGGAATCGAACTCGTATTCCATCTGGCAGCAAATCCAGATATCCGATTGGGCACACGGGTTACTGACACTGATTTGAAGCAAGGAACCGTGGCAACTTACAATGTTCTTGAGGCCATGCGATGTGCTGACGTGAAAAACATTGCATTCTCAAGCAGTAGCGTGGTCTATGGCGAGGCTTTGGAGATGCCCACACCCGAATCATACGGTCCATTATTCCCAATCAGTTTGTATGGGGCGAGCAAATTGGGTTCTGAAGCGCTCATCACCAGCTGGGTCGGCACCTTTGGGCTGAAGGCCTGGTTGTTCCGCTTTGCCAATATTGTTGGTGCTCGCGGTACGCACGGTGTAATCTTTGATTTCATTCACAAGTTGAAGGCTGATTCCACCCGCCTAGAGGTGCTTGGAAATGGACGCCAAGAAAAGTCGTACATGGAAGTCATGGATTGTGCACGCGCAATGGTCCACCTGACAGAAACAACAGATGAGCAAATTAATTGTTTCAATCTTGGTACTCACGATACTTGCAGTGTGCGCCGAATTGCAGAAATTGTCGTCGAGGAAACCGGATTTGAAAATGTCAGTATTGAGTATACAGGTGGTGACCGTGGCTGGGCCGGAGACGTACCCAAAACAATGCTTGATCCAACCACTCTTTACGCCACAGGTTTTGAACCAAATTACAATTCTGAGGAGTCTATCCGACATACAGCATCCACATTGATTCAGGAGATTGGATTATAATGAAAAAAACTCAAAATAACGCAAAATCGCTAGTTAACGATGAGAATGCTGATGCTCGCGTCGGCTCATTTTTCTCAATTTCAGCCATATTGACCGCTGTATTTCTAATTGTATGGACATTGGCCCCCCCCCCGGACATCGGTGTTGACGAAGGACAACTTGCGCCCGACATTGTTGGTGACGCGCACGTGAATGGAAATTGGGGAGATTTCAGATTGTATGATTACATCAATCACACATGGTCAGAAGGCGAACCTGGTGAGTACATTTTCTTGCAATTCATGGATACAGATTGTCCACATTGTTGGTCCGATGCTTCCCAGATGTCAAACCTCCATTCGAATTTCGGCTCCGATGGTGTCGTTCAATTCGTCACAATTTCTGTCGGCATGCTTAGTTCAGATCACAGTCGTGGCGAAATTGTTGCTTTCCAGGAGAAGGGTGACCGTGAAGGTTGCAATCATGACAACTCCAATTGCGCATCCCGTGATGGCGGTGTCCACAACTGGCCATATGTTGATGACCTCAATCTACGGGCATTCAACGATTATGATATCCCTGGTGTTC
>JAQXFF010000342.1 GCA_029250425.1 Candidatus Thalassarchaeaceae archaeon
ACTAGATTCAACATTGTAAATCACATCAAATGAATTGTCTTCAAAGGGCAACTTCATCGCATTTCCTTCAATGAATTTCAGATTCTTCTGTCGGCCATACATCCTCGAGCATAATTTCACTGCGGCCGCAGAATAATCCAATGCAGTCAAAGAATCTGGAGAATATGTTCTAGCAATCCAATCAGCCCCCCCACCTCGCCCTGAGCCGACCTCAAGCACTTTTTTTCCGTCCAATTCTACGTCGCGGATATTCATGTGATAGAGTTGGATGAAAAGGCGATTAGATTCGTCTTCTGATGAAAGATTAGGTTTATCATCGTCGATAAATCCATAATTCATGAAACCAAATTCGCCCCAGGCTTTGGCCTTGGCAAGTCGTTGGTACCACCATCTCCACATACGGTCTCCGACACGTCCTGGCAGCAATTTCAGCATCGTGGCGAAGACCCGCGCAGGTATTCCCAAACGCAAAATTACACCTTCCACTTTACTGAACATCCGATGCTGTCTGTGCGTTGCACATTGGGTGTTTCATCGGCGAGTAAAGCGTCGATGGCATCTGATAGATCACTCGTAGTGGATAGATTTGGATCCTTGGGGGAATCGTCTAAACGGCCGCGGTAGGTGATGACTCCGTCACCATTGAGTAGATAAAATTCAGGTGTCCTTTCTGCACCCCAAGCTTTCGCTACTTTTTGTGTTGAATCGTGTAAGTATGGATATGACATTGTTGCGCCTCGCTTCTGCATGTGTTCCCAGTTGTCAGTAGGATAGTTGTCAGGATCATTGGAGTTAATGCCGACAAAACCCATTCCTTCTTCTCGCGCGCGCGAGGCAATGGACTCAATCCGTGATTCATTACCAATGACATACGGGCAGTGATTGCAAGTGAATATGACCACGCAACCGATATCGGTAACAATGTCTGAGAGATTACAACTCTCTGGTCCGTCTGAATTGGCATTTGGTAGTTCAAACGGAAGACCGGTGTCTCCCGGTTCAAGTCCTCGGCTCATGAACACTTGAACTAGGTTCGTTGCTTGAACTTCACCCAAAGTCTTGGTCACATCAAAGCGTGCCGAATCCAAATTCAAAATCGGGGATGTCTTCATCAGGAACCCCTTCGTCTTCGTTGGTTTCGATTTCTCCTTGACCCTGACACTTCTCATATTGTGCTTTGACTTCATCGGGTTCGATGAGGGTGGGTGAACAATAGAATACGCGGAAATTGGTCACCTTGTGTTTGGTGAAGCAATCTGCCAATTCTTCATTCATACAGGTGCGCTCTGACGATGTGATGTCTTCAGGTATTAGTCCCAGACTCTTGAAATCTTGATTGACCACTCCGCCGTGTTCCTTGATGTATACTTCAATAGCGTCGACCCAATCCATCGCAGTCCCTCTCTCTTTCTCGATTGGTTCTTCTTCAAACTCGTCTTCTGTTACTATTTCAAGTTCTTCAGTGACTGCCATTTCAACCTCTACTGGGGCGGGCATTTCGATCTCTTCAGTAACGGCCATTTCAGCCTCAATTGTAGTAGTCCCACTAATGGAAGATAGTGCTGCGGCCTTTTTGATTCCTGATTGGCCATCAATAGCGTCTTGGATTCTGCGTCTTGCTACCCTATTTTCGGGCTCAACATTGAGGACATTTCTCCAAGCACTTTCTGCTCTATCCCAATTCTCATTGTTATGATGAATGGCGGCGATTCGCAATAGAGCACTCATGTGATGACGATCTCGCTTTGAAGCGGTTTCAAAGTCAGAAAGAGCACCATCTAATTGGCCAAATGACTCGTAAAGCAAACCGCGTTGGAACCATCCTTCTGCAGAATCCCCGTCAAGCCGAATGGCTTCATTCAGTGGTTGTTCTGCTTCTGTGAGACGATCCTGAGCAACAAGTGATGCGCCAAGTTGAATGAGGGCATGTGGATTTTCACCGCGACGAGAAAGAACGTCTCTGAAATTCGATTCGGCCTCAGTCCATTCTCCTAATGAGAGCATGATTTCACCGCGACGAAGACGAGCAAGGTCGAGTTCGGGGTGGGCCTCTAGTAGGAATTGGACATCGTCCAATGCTGCGTGGTGATCTTGTGCGACCATCAAAGTTGTACAACGATTGAGGCGTGCGCGGACGTGGTTTGGGTCTTCTTCTAACACACTATCAAAGAGGCGCTTTGCTTCAATCATATCTCCACGTCTTGCTGATACAACGCCTTTGACATAATCGATTACTGAAGAATCGCGTTCCAACACATGGGCTTCGGAAATCAAACGGGCTGCGGCTTCAACATCATTGCCATCCAAAGCGAGGAGAGCTTCTTCTGCTGCAATCAAGGGCTCGTCGGGCAGTAACCTTCTCGCGCGTGCCAAGGAAATCTGTGCTTCTGAATAATCCTGCAGCATTCTCTGAATCCGTGCTTTGCCTAACCATCCAACTCCGCTCTCTCGATCAGCATTAAGGGCGGCTTCAAACGCCAAATCTGCTTCCGATAATAATTCGCGATCACGCTCGCCTGTTCCATCTCGGTACCGATCAGCTTCTGCTAGAATCAAACGGCCTTTCTGAATATGTAAAGCCGGGCCTTCCCATGCGCCCACGGGAGCTTCTGCCAAAATTGCAAACGCAGCCTCGGGGTTACCGGCTTGATGCTGGAGTAGTACCAATTGGGCGCGCAGTTCAGCATTCGCTGGTTCCTTGGAAAGAGCTTCATTCAAAGACGAGTGGGCTTCTTCAGAACGACCCAAACTCTCGAGTAATTCGGCCTTGAGTAATACTTGGGGCTCTCCTAAAGCGACAGCGTGGACGGCTGCTTTCAGGGCTTCTTCCAAACGTCCTGGTTCATCCTTCAGCAGTTTTGCACGAATCGCCCAAGCAGAACCTGATTGACGATTCAAGGTGATTGCTTCGTCAACAGCAGTTATTCCCAACCCTCTTTCATTTCGTTCGAGGTGTAGTTCCGCCTTTCGCAACCAATCACCTTCGTTGGGATCACTTGCAAGAGCTGATTCAATCGATTCGAGGGCGACATCTGTATCGCCTGCTCTCGCGGCCAAACTGGCCATCATCGATTTGTCTTCTGCTGTTTCAATTCCCATTGCCTCTAGGCGTCTTAGGTCCTTCTCGGCTCCATCATCACCAAGTTTTGTTAGCAAACGAGCGTGCTCGCGCAACAGAATCGGGTCATCGGGTTCGATTTCAAGTAAGCCATCAAGGTGGTTTCGCAAATTCTCGTCGTCACCCGATTCTCGTGTAAGTCGACAGAGACTGCGGAGAGTCGCTGGTTGTCCTGGCGCAATTACTGCTGCTGCTGAATAGCAAGAATGGGCCCATTCACGATCTCCAGCGAGGAAGGAAACTTCACCCAGTCTACGAATCTGGATTTCAGTTAATTTGAGATCGTTTGCTGTCAATTCAAGTTGATCAAGTGTTTGCAACACACGGGTGACAAGGGTGAGTAAGCCCGCATCAGCAGGAGTTGTGTTCTCCAGATCCCCTTCGCCGTCACGTGTGGCCAGAAATCCTTTGACTGCTGAAAGTGTGCTTGTTGCGGCAGCATGTGTTTCTTCTGAATCCCCCGCACCTGAAAGAGTAGATTGCAAATGATCGATTGTTCTGTGTGCATCTACGATTCCTGCAAGGCCAGGGTGGGA
>JAQXFF010000292.1 GCA_029250425.1 Candidatus Thalassarchaeaceae archaeon
ATATCGTTGATGACGACTATGAGATCACCACAGCAGATGGGACCACCAAGGAAGTTGTCAAAGTTGAAGATGGAGGACCAATGCTAGAAGCCATTGGTGGTACTATCGGCTATGGATTGGCTCTAGCAATGGAAGATACCGACTTTGAGGATATTGAAGACGATATGGAAGATGTCGCTGAAGAATGGGAAGATGATTTCGACGAAGATGATGCAGATGATGTCGAAGATGTTGCTGAAGATTTTGAGGATACGGATATCGAAGACGACATGGAAGAAATGGCTGAAGAACTTGAAGAAGTCATGGATGACACTGCCGACAGTCTAGAAAGCAAATACACCGATGCGCGCATGTATTGGTTGATTGACAAGGACACAGGACACCAAATCTCACCACAATTGTTGGTTCAGGAAGCCGGCGATGATGATTGGGTGCAGATGATGGGGCCTGATCAAGATGAATATGAAACACCTGCAGAAACCGATGATGTTGATTTTGACTATTATGAGGGTGATGAAGCCGCTGAGCAACAGGAAGAGGTTGAAGACCTCACTGGTGACAGTTTGTTTGCACCAAAATCCGATGATGATGGTGATTTGATGATGTATCTGATGACTGGTGGTATCGTTGTTGTTGTCATACTATTGCTTGGTGTAATGGGAATGATGCTGATGCGTCGTGGCAAAAACCAAGATTATGATCTGAATGAGCGGAATGTAAATGCCGCATTCAATCAGAGTGCATTCGATATGCCAGTCGCAGGAATGGGTGCAGGTATGAGCATGGCTCCTCCAACCGGACCCCCAATGGGTGCACCGTCTGCAGGACCGCCGGTCACAATGCGTGGAGAAATCAAAGATGGTTTCGAATGGACCGAATATCCACCCAACAGTGGTTCATGGTATTACCGCGATCAAGTGACCAACCAATGGATCAAACACTGATTCGACTCAGGCAACTGTGACAAAGTCGGAGCCAGCAACAGCTGTGCCGCGGTATGTGATGTACAGGTCGATTTCAGTTGTTCCAGATGCGATGTCCACACCGTTTTCTGATAGAACTATCCTATACCATTGGTCGGCTTGAACCACACTCTGGGCAGAGTTGGATGTTGTCGTCAGAATATTCGTGATTACAAGCCGGACAAGTGGTTGCGAGTGTTCGACCTCCGACCATTAATGACTGATTTTCTTCGGCGGAGACCAAAACCAAACGGCCATCGCCAACATCCTCGACCTCGTATCTTCCCGCTCCACCCATCTGTAGTAGAATGTCGGGTGGGAAAGCAACAGTGCCAATATCATCGACAATGAGTTCTCGAGATTCGGCGAGATCATCAACTTCGAAATCAGCACCATGTTGGGCAACAAAACGACCGTCGCGCAACTCAAGGCTGCGGTCACAAAATGCAGCAACTTCAGAACTGTGTGTTACGATGAGGAAAGCAACTCCCTTCTCTTCGTGAAGTTCCTTGAACAAAGCGAGTACTTCTCGACTGGTGATTGGATCCAATGCACCCGTTGGCTCGTCAGCCAAAATAAGGCGCGGGTTGGTAATCAGTGCACGAGCGATGGCAACACGTTGTTGTTCACCACCAGACAGTGTAGATGGTAGGCCCTTCGAACGGTGACCCATTCCCAATTCGTCTAACAACTCCTGAGCGCGATGTTTGGCTTCTTTTGGAGAGACTTTCTGATGTCGCAACGGTTGAGCAACATTGTCCAGCGCGGAAAGGTGTGGCAACAAATTTCCTTCTTGGAAAATGAATGAAACTGTTTTTTGTCGGAGTAAGATCAACTCTTGACCCGTCAATCGGGTCATATTATTGCCATCCAACGAAACATTACCAGCACTAGGTTTCATCAATCCACCGAGGCACTTCAACAGGGTTGATTTCCCTGAACCTGAAGGGCCGACAACCGCAACCGCTTCCCCTGGTTTGACATTGACATGAAGACCACGCAATGCGACGACGTTGCCGTCTTCTGCCTTGGAATCATAAACGTGGTATAGCGCATTGGCCTCTAAAATCGAACCTGTATTTTCAGACATCTTCACTCCCCCTTCAGGACGCTAGCCAAATCTGAGCGCAGCGCCTTGCGCGTGGTGACCAGTAGTGCCATTACAACAGAGGCAAAT
>JAQXFF010000057.1 GCA_029250425.1 Candidatus Thalassarchaeaceae archaeon
GCTGGGTTCAATGTCAATCATTGGAATCCCACTCATTGGTGGATTCTGGTCCAAGGAGGGCATTGTTGGCCAAACATGGAATGTGTATGCACACGGTGGCGAAATGATTCTTTTCCCCGCAATCCTTGTCCTCGCTACAGCTGGTATGACTGGCTTCTACATGTCGAGAATGTGGTTTATGACATTTGCAGGTAAACCCAAGTCTTCTGTTGTTGAACACGTTCATGAAGACACTCAATGGATTAAGACACCACTTGTTGTTCTTTCAATCGTCACTGCCTTCAGCGGATTTATTCTTGCTTGTGGTGAATTCGCACACTGGCTAGCGGATCCGGACCACACCCATTTGCTTACACATCTCTTTGAGCACCCTGGTGATGCGATTGTTCACGAATTGGAGCATGCTTTCCTTCCTGATGAAAATCTCTTGAAGATTGTTGGATGGACTGCAATTCTTCTCTCAGCAGGTGTTGGTCCGTTCATTGCTGCACGCATGCATGGAGGCAAATTGGCAGAAGGAGAAGAGGCAACACCACTCACAAATTGGCTCATCAGTTATTCAGGTAGCGTTGGGCACACAGATGTTGGCGAACTTGCCACAGGTGGATTTGCTACAGCTCTACATAACCGTCTCTACATCGATGATGCCTACGAATGGGTGATTTCACGAACACTCATGCCTTTGGCATCCATCTGTGCATGGATCGACAAGAATTGGGTTGACGGTGTCATCAAAGGTATCGAATCAGGTAGCCAATCAACTAGCACATGGTTACGCCAATTCACAACAGGTAGGGCTAGCGATTACTTGCTCATGGCAGCGGTTGGAATGTTGGTCATCGTAGGAATACTATGGGGGGTGGTCTGAGTGGAGATTGCAGAATACATTACCATGCTAGGGAATCCTTTGACCGTTCTTACACTATTACCGATTACAGGTGCTCTTTTGCTTATGCTTGTCCATTGGATGGGCAATGATGAGCGACGTGATATGTTGGCGAATCCGATTCGTTATACCAACCTTGGAATCGCCTTGCTGATGTTTGTCTTGGCTACATTCATTGGATTGGAAGAGAAGTTTGGATTGGCTTGGGGCGAATACCTCTACCAAAATTGTGAAACTGGTGCATTGAGCACAGGCTCTTGCACTCTGATCAGCAGTATTGGTGTATCATGGCACGTCGGAATTGACGCACTTTCATTCCCAATGGTTTGGCTCACAACTCTACTCATCCCAATTACAATGATTGTTGAATGGGATGCCAAGAAGGGTGCGTATTTCCACAGTCTAATTCTAATGATGGAAGGCGCCCTCATCGGTGTGTTTGTCAGTCTTGATTTGTTCGTCTTCTACGTCTTTTGGGAATTGACATTGATTCCAATGTTCTTCTTGATTTTGTTGTGGGGTGGTGAAGATCGTCGATATGCAGCACAGAAGTTCTTCATCTATACATTCGCAGCCAGCGTATTCATGCTTGCAGGCATCCTTGTGATGTACTTCAACAATGATGCAAGTTGGGTTGGAAATATTACTGGCAAATCATTTGATTTCGTTCTGATGGATACGAGTACAAACTTTATCGAAACCGAAGGTTTACGCAGCATTGTATTCCTCTTGATGTTGATTGGATTCGCAACAAAAATGCCGAGCGTTCCCGTTCACACTTGGTTGCCTGATGCTCACGTTCAGGCGCCCACAGCAGGTTCGATGTTGCTGGCAGGAGTCATGTTGAAGATGGGCGCATACGGATTCCTCCGACTTGGCGTCACATTATTCCCTGACCAAGTCATTGAATTCCAAACTTTACTCATCGTATTGGGAATGATCAGTTTAGTCTACGGTGCAATTGTGTGCCTTGGACAGATCAACCTCAAACGTATGGTTGCATATTCATCTGTAAGTCACATGGGTCTGATTTTCCTTGGCGTGGCCACATTACAACCTCTTGGAATCGCGGGGGCCATCTTCATGATGTTCGCGCACGGAATCATCAGCCCACTGCTGTTTGCTGTTTGTGGTTCATTCAAGCATCACTACCACACACTCGAGATTGATTCAATGCGCGGTCTTGCACACCACAGCCCGTGGATGAGTGCTCACATGATGGTTGGCTGGATGGGTAGCTTAGGTTTGCCTTTGATGGCTGGATTCGTTGCAGAAGTAGCCATCCTCATCGCCTTCTACATGGCCTTCGGCTGGTGGGTGCTCTTGCCTGCAGTCACACTCATTGTAACTGCCACATACTATCTTTGGAGTATGCAGAGGACCATCTTCGAAGGTGGCGGCGAGGCACAATTACCACCTACAATGCACGATGAGGTGCCACGTGACATTACATGGCACGAGAATACAGGGATGCTAATACTCGGTGTTCTCGCTGTGATTTATGGAATCTACCCTGACTTCTTTGGCATGTTCGAGATGATGTCCGATTGGGCCACGCTCTTGGTTGAGAATGCCATTTATCCACCGGAGGTGAACCCATGAATCTAGGCGTTCTGTTTAGCAGTACAGATATGGCGAGTACATTGATGCCGGAGTGGATTCTTTTGCTTGGCATCATCGCCATGATCATTGTCCCCAATCTTGGAAATGCAACATTCCGCCTGCCCATCCCTGGGAAGGCTTGGCGTGTTCCTTACTTCATTGGAGGAAAGCGATATTCAGTCACTAGCGACCCTCGTCTTCCATCAGCGATTGCTGCGTTCACACTCTTTGCTTCGTTCATCACTGCCCTCTTGAGTCAGATGGGCGAAATAGGTGTATCAGATTCATGCATAGCCATTCGAGAAGGTGTTGCGCGGGCAGGCTCGGAATGGTGTTCTGATGGCTCTGTGGTTTTGGAAATCAATGCATTCAGCCGCTTGATGGAGATGATCTTCATCGCTGCATTACTCCTTGCGGTTATTGCCAATTGGGATCGTATTCCCGCAACACCACACAATCGTATCCCAC
>JAQXFF010000058.1 GCA_029250425.1 Candidatus Thalassarchaeaceae archaeon
ACATTGATGATGAAGAATTACTCAAATTCGAACGAGAAGATCAGAAACGTCGAACCAAGATCCATGAAGATGTGGAGAAGAAAACCAAGGGTGGAGACGACGATCATCTGTGGGGTTGAATGAATGGCTGCCCATCCTGATTGGAAAGTCATTGAAGATCACCATTTGGAACGAGAATGGGATTTTGCAGATTTCGCATCTGCATTAGAATTCGTCAACAAAGTTGGCACCATTTGTGAAGATCAGAACCATCATGCGGAATTCGAACTCGGTTGGGGCAGGGTACTTGTTCGAACCTGGAGCCACGATATTGAGGGATTATCAAAGCGTGACTGGGACCTTATCAAAGAAATCGACCGAATGGTGTGATGTTCTATGCCTGGCTTTGAACGACACATGTTCTTCTGCGCGCATGAAAGAGATCATGATGCACCCCGTGGTTGTTGTGCTGCGAAGAAAAGTTTGGCCTTGATGAAAGCAGTGAAAACTGCAGCCAAGGTAGAGGGAATTGTCAACATTCGCGTCCAGAAAGCCGGCTGCTTAGGCCAATGTGAAAATGGGATTTCTTGCGTTGTTTATCCAGAAGGTGTTTGGTACACACTCTCTGGCGAAGAAAACATCCCTGAGCTTCTTGAACATCTTCGCTCAGGAACAGTTGCAGAACATCTGATAATGAAGCTGGAGGAGTGAAAATGAAACGTGTAATTTATGCCCGAAGAGGAGGATTGGAAGCCATCGAAATTGTCGAAGAAGAAAATCCGATTCCTAAAGCCAATGAAGTGCGAATTGAAGTACACAGAGCTGGAATCAACTTTGCAGATTTAATGATGCGTCAGGGATTGTATGGGGCTGCTCCAGATTTCCCTTTCACCCCTGGTTACGAAATCTCCGGAATCATTCGAGAAATGGGATCTGATGTTACCGGTTATGCAGAAGGTGATCGGGTCGTCGCACTCTCCGGGTTCGGGGGATATTCGGAACAAGTTGTGGTCGATGTGAATCGAGTCTGGCCTTTGCCAGACAATGTCTCTTTTGATGCGGCGGCTGCGATGCCTGTGACTTATCTTACTGCCCACCACATGCTTGTCTATCTGGGTAATTTCAAACCTGGAGATTCCATTTTGGTGCATCATGCAGCAGGGGGTGTTGGTACGGCAACAGCCCAACTAGCCATCGCCCTTGAAGCTGGAAATGTGTATGGAACGGCTTCTGCCAATAAAGCAGATTTTGTTGAAGCACAAGGCATGATACACATTCCTCGAGGGGACGATTTTGTCAAACGAATCAAAGATGAAAGCGGAGGTGTTCATCATGCATTGGATCCTGTCGGTGGAAAACATATCATGGAATCGTATCGAGCTCTGCGAAATGGTGGCCGACTCTATGTATTCGGTGCCTCGTCAGCCGTGAAAGGCCCAAAACGTTCCATATTGACTGCCCTCAATATGTGGAGGACCACACCTCGCTTCGACCCTATTCGAATGATGAATTCAAACAAATCAATCTCTGGTGTTCACATGGGTATGTGGAAAGATGAAGAAGTTGTACGCGAACAAATGGTTTCGCTTGCCAAGATGCTTGAACTTGGATTAATCGACCCTGTCATTGATTCTGTCTATCGATTTGAAGATGTTGCTGCTGCACAGCAGCATATTCACGACCGTGGAAATCGAGGCAAGGTATTGCTTGACTTCAGTCCAAAATAATCAGAGTTTGACCGGGCGTGTTGCACCACAAGCCTGACACTTGAGCAAAGTAGTTCGGTCTTCCCTTAGGAACGATGTGTCAGGTGCATTGCACTGATGGCACAAAATGTATGCTTTGACATAAGCAACGATACGTTCCTTGATTCGACGAGGTGGAATTCGACCTTTGAGTAGTACACGGCCTTTATCGCGAGTTCCGCTGGTTCCCAGTTCATTCTGCAAGAAATGGTAGACGTGATCGGCATCGCGGTCCATCATTGAGACCAGGTCGTTGAAATTCCGTAGAATGGTCTGTGAACCCTCGATGAGAACATCTGGCTCTGGCAATGTCCATCGGCTGCGCGATGAGATATCTTCGGGAATCTTGTCCCGTGCTCGGTCGAGCAATGACTCGTAATCGAAGTCCGTCATTGTCTCGCCCACCGACATCCCCTTCTTGAGGCCACCGACAGAACCAACGTTCCCCAGCGTGGCGGTGGGGGTGATGGACGAACCCGTAGAGGTGCGGATTGCCCGCATACACCCCGATGCACAGCTCCCCGTTCAAGGCAGTGACTTGGCCGCAGGTTTTGACCTCCATTCCGTCGAGAGAGTCGAGGTGCGGAAAGGGACGACAGAAATGCTCCCGACAGGGCTAATTCTAGCCATACCTGCTGGTTGGGAAGGACAAGTTCGTTGCCGATCTGGTTTGGGGAAACGTGGACTCATATTACCCAATGGGATTGGAACAATTGATGCCGATTATCGAGGTGAGTTGATGGTCCTCGCACACTGGATTGGAGAAGGCGACTCATTTGTCGTTGAGAAGGGTGAACGCATCGGACAATTACTATTGAAACGTGTCCCTGAAATTCGCTTTATTGAAGTAGACAAAAACGACCTAGAAGATACCGGTAGAGGGGCCGGTGGATTTGGTAGTACAGGTCGATTCTAGGTAGAGTCCTATGGACTCTGTCCGGTGATTTCATAGGATATGGGCCCGCAGACATCTTCGATTCACATGGCATTGAGCATTGACGAACTACGAGGAAAGGTCGCAGAAATGACTGGGCAAGGACTCAATACACAACAAATTGCGGATGAATTATCCATATCCCAGCGGACTGTGATGTGGTTAGATTCAGGGGCAGCGGAAGTCGATCATCCTGACGATATCCAAGTAGGATGGCGCACCATTGGTGCACGACCCAACAGAATCAACGCGATTGGTGCAATCATGGCAGATATTGTATTGGAGGAACTTGAGATACAGGACCTTGCAGATATTGACACCATTGTCGGCATCAGTTTGAACGGCATTCTATTCGCCAATTCAATCGCCGATCAACTGGATGTAGATGTCGCTATTTTCCGCTCTGTCTCTGAAGAAGGAGATGGGCATTTGTCAAACAAGTATGGCAACGTCGCAGGTCGAAAGGTTGTCGTCGTTGATGATGTATTGTCTTCAGGTGAAACCATGCGGAAGACGATCAAAACATTACAGGAAGAAGGGGCCGAGGTTGTACTCAGTATGGTCATGGTCAACAAAACCGAAGAAAATGCAATCGCTAGTGTGCCTCTCCGTGGCCTTATTCGCACTGTAAGAGTCTGAGGTGCTAA
Source organism: Candidatus Thalassarchaeaceae archaeon (assembly GCA_029250425.1). Classification (GTDB taxonomy): domain Archaea; phylum Thermoplasmatota; class Poseidoniia; order Poseidoniales; family Thalassarchaeaceae; genus MGIIb-P. Next base: position 3,306 of record JAQXFF010000058.1, read on the forward strand.
CATGCACTGGGCAGAATTTTTTGCGAGTAAAATGCCTGGTAAAGGTACGCAGAGGATTGCTGCTGGGATTACACCATCTGGTGAATTCCACATTGGCCACCTCAGGGAAATCCTCACTTGCGATATCATTTTCCGCGCTTATAGTAACACAGCAGGAAAAAAATTTGAAGACTTGGCGAAGAGTGACAGAGAAGGCAATGGAAATCAAGGGAAGTACGTTGAAGTTTCAGAAAAAGAATTTTTCGAATGGGAGAAAAAAGTAGTGCAAGAACGGATTGAAAATGAAGACTTTGTGGAATTTATTTTCATCGTCGATAATGCAGATCCTCTTCGCAAAGTATACCCTTTCCTTGACCCCGATTACGAGGAATTCATTGGTCATCAACTCGGAAATATCCCACCCCCTGATTCAAATGGAAAACCAGATTATGCGAGATTTGATGATGGGAGGGGTGAATCTTACGCAGACCATTTCCTATCTCCTTTCATTGAAGCATTGAAAAAAATTGGTGTGCGCCCTGTAATGATTTACAATTTGGAGTTGTATAATAGTGGAGATTACGCCGAATATATCGATGTCGCATTGAGTAAATCTGAAGAAATCAGGGAAATTATCACCAATATCTCTGGGAGGGAGTTACCCGAAAATTGGTTCCCATTTAACCCGCTTGATTCAAATGGAAATTTAGATGGAATCGCTGTGACCAAATATGAGAAACCATTTGTTTACTGGGTTGATCAAAACGGTAACGAAGGAAAATCAGACATCACATCAGGGAATGTTGGGAAACTCCCTTGGCGTGTTGAATGGGCGGCGAAATGGGCTTTGCTCCAAGTATCTTGTGAACCATTTGGAAAGGATCACGGCGCCTCTGGTGGTTCATATGACACCGGTAAAGAAATTGTCAAAATTTTTGATAACTCATCAGGGGAACCATGTGAAGCGCCTTTCCCTTTGACCTACGAGTGGATTTCCATTAAGGGGGGTGGTGTGATGTCCAGTAGTACAGGGAATTCAATCGGTCCCCTAGATGTGCTCGAACTCGTACCTCCTGAAATCATACGTTTCTTAATTGCAAAAAATCAACCAAAAAGACATATTGATTTCGACACGGGTTCTTGTTTAATCGAATTGTCAGATGAATATCAACAGGCAATTGAAAAATTGGATGAAGGAACGCCTGAAAACTTTGAGAAATTGAGTAGACGACAGCAAAATGCTTTCACTAATCTGATAAGTACAATCGCATATTCACAAGTTGAAGATATTACACGGTACGGATTTGCCGATGTATCTTCCATTGACGATGTGTTGGATTTTGCATCTTCCACACATTCGGTACCATTCAGACACCTGGCCTTACTTGCCCAAATGTATCCTGATGATTGCGACGTGTGGCAATCATTATTCGATTCCAATATGATTCAAGAATCATATCAACTGTTGATGGAACTTGGTGGACAAAATATTGGATCACCCTATATTGTTAAAGCCGGTTTTGTAATTAGCCAAGATGATTTTGATTATGAGAAATTTTTGTCAGAAAATCCGAATAATGAAGCAGATTTAGATAAACTTCGAGATCGAGATGACACAAGGGAAAGAGCTGCGTGGGAGATATATTCTAGAAAAATGGTCGCCGAAGAAGGATGGCGGAATGGTGTGGTTTCTGGCTTACCCCGGAGACTCAAGACAATCCGTAATTGGATTAATTCTGAACATTTTCCCGAAGGACACCGTCTACGAATCCAAACCGAATTGTCAGATGAAGCAAAAGAAAATATTGATGGGAGAGATGTAGATTATCTACAAGCCTTGAGGGATTCACTTACCGATTGCAACTGGGACACCAAGTCTATCAATGACAATGTTTGTAATCTTGCAAAAGAACGTGGCAAAAAACTCAGTGACACATTTCAATTGTTATATTGGATTGTCCTGGGTAGAAGTTACGGCCCTAAACTCAAATCAATATTGTCGCAAATGAAAAGACAAGCAGTACTTGACCTCTTACAGTTGGCGATAGATGAGTTGGCACCCTGAACATAGTTCAGAAACCCCAAACACCCACACGCTTGAAAGAGGATGTCGGTGTGGCGCTGGTAATGCCGGTCTATTGCCCCAGTTGCGAAGCCGGTGTAGAAGCAACATCCAAATTCTGTTTACAATGTGGAAATGACCTCGAAAAAGATGGTCCCATTACATCAACTGGCCACGATGTTCGCCAACTAAAAGAATTGATTCGTGGACGCGATGATTTGTCAATGGCCGAAAAATTCGATCTCATTGCTAAAGTCGAAGAGGGAGGAAATCCCATCGAACTCGGATTGGCAGCTCCTGCAGAAGGTGCCGGAGTTACACCTGAACAAATGCAGGTTCAAGCCGCTGCTCCTAAGGCTCCAAAGGGAGGCCTTTCGGAAGCCGCCATGGGATACACAACAAATCCTGCG
>JAQXFF010000076.1 GCA_029250425.1 Candidatus Thalassarchaeaceae archaeon
TTTTGCAAGTTGCTAATGCTCCAATATTTGCACCGGATGTGCCATCGGGGTCTGTCTTCCATTCAAGGTCATCTACATCCCAATGCTGGTTCACCTTTCCACCCCATAATGCAACTCGTGGAGTGGTGCTGGTGGCAATTACTGGGTCCATTAAAAGGAGGTGTGCATATCCATTTCCTTGAGATGCTCCTTGTGTCCAAGTATAATCGAATCTATGGGCGGTACCATTTCCTTTCAACAACTCATCTGTAAGAACAACCCACACTTCAGAACCGCTTCCTTGTACTGATTCAGCAGGCCCAACCAATTCCAAGGATATCCCATCCCCATTCGGGTCCACACAATATAATCCCACATCATACACTCCTTCATTCAGACGAGCCCTTTGATAATTCAACGATTCCCATTCTGGTTTGGTTTCCATAGGCACTCCAATTGTCTCGACATGTCCGAGGGCGGAGGTGGTGAACATCGAACATATTGGGGTCTCATCAGTGGTTGGGGGTTCGCAACCCAATCCATTCACTGTTGTTCCTACAGGTGTATCTGGACATTGATCAAAATTGTCTGTGATTCCATCCTCATCTGAATCCAATTGGTAAGGGGCGCAACCATCTGAGTTAGCAACAAATGAGGGGTTGGTTTCTGGACAAGAATCGCTGGAATCATGCACTCCGTCGCCATCAGTATCGAATGTCATCGTTGCATGGAAGGCAGCCCTGCCTTGGTCCGTACCAATGTTATAATCACCAAAACTAGCATTATAATAATGATGTCCAACTACGTGAAGTGTTCCATCAGGTCCGAAATCCATGGAAGTCCCAACGTCTCCATCAAATCTCCAGAGACTGACTGTTCCCCCACCGTTCCTGAACCATGAGAAGTCTCCATTTGGCCCAAGACGTGCAACATACACATCCATGCCGATTCCCCATGGGCCTCCGAAACTCTGTCCATTTCCATAATGAATCCAGCGGCCGAACGTACCTACGACTAGAACTCCTCCTTCTTCGTCTGTGACTAAATCATTAGAATTATCATTGGCATCACTTCCAAAGTACCGTTTCCAAATCATATCACCACTCTCTGTATATTTGATGACATATACATCATGTCCATTTCCGGGGTCAACTGAGTCTCCATCACTGAATTCAAGATAATACCCTTGCCCACTAAAATATACTTCTCCGCTTGCTGTGAATGCAACTGATGTTCCATAAAGCCATGAGGCCCCCATTACGGCATCTGTCCAAAGCAACATTCCTGTCGTACCATCAACTTTAGCAACGAAGGCGCCAGGTCCGGATGTAGATTTGGTGAATGACTTTCCATCTACAGTTATCGTTCCCGCGAAATCACCGGCTATTGCGATTTCATCATCAGGACCAACAGCAACATCTCGTACATGAGAGAAATTTGCATGGCTGGATATCCATTCAGTTGTTCCATCTGAGTCCAGTCTAGCAACAAAACCGGTTTCTGATCTCCCATAGGGTGCAGTCATAGAGCCAATGACGGTGGGTAAATTGTATGTGAAATAAGTGCCTCCAATAATTATATTGTCTTCAGAATCTACAGCGACACTGTTACATGCATCGAAATCACGCCCCCAAAATGATGATCCACTAGAAATTTTTTCAATCCATAA
>JAQXFF010000082.1 GCA_029250425.1 Candidatus Thalassarchaeaceae archaeon
TTCATATAGGACTAGATGGTGCCACTATACAACCGAGAGTTAAGTAGTGGGTGAAACTGTGGAAAAGGATGAGTGGGAAGAACAGATTCTGAAGCAGATGATGGAGATGTTTCGCAAGATGGGACTTGATGTCGATGAAGACGATCTGTCTCGCATGATGAATCAGATTCAGTCACAATTTGACGACCTGGGGATTGATCCTGAAAAGATACGCTCTGGTGATGTGAAAATTAACCTTCAAAGCGAATTTGCAAATCTAGGTGAAATGCTTGGAAAGGGTGGTATGCCCGACATGGACGACATATTCTCAAAGATGGGAGTTGATGTCAAGATGGGGAAAGAGAAATCCCCCGAGCCCGTTGTTGTTGAAGTCACCGAAGTCGAAGAAGATGACGACGACTCAATCAAACAAGTTCCAATTGCCGACATTTATGTCGATGGTAGTTCAATGAATATTACAATCGACATTTCCCGTCATGATGAATTGGAAGATGCTGAACTTGAGCTCAACCTTACCGGAGGTGGTTCAACTTTGCAATTAATGCGCACTACACAGATGCGCCCCCTACAACGCTTTGAGTTGCCAAAAGCCGCTGAAAGTGTCGACGCTTGGGAACTGAATAATGGCATTCTCGATATCACGCTCACCTTGCGTGATGAAACTGAATCTGCAACACCACAAGGAGGAAATTAATATGGCAAAAACACCTGTAATTGGAATTGATCTAGGAACGACAAATAGTTGCGTAGCGACCATCGAAGGCGGTGAAGCAGTCGTTATTTCGAATGCTGAAGGAGCACGTACAACACCAAGCGTTGTCGCCTTTGCTAAAGATGGCGAACGATTGGTTGGAGTGACTGCAAAGCGTCAAGCAGTCACAAACAACGAACGAACCTTTCTATCTGTAAAGCGTGAGATGGGAACCGATTGGAAAGAAGGCGTGGATGACAATCATTACACCCCGCAAGAAATTTCAGCATTTATTCTACAGAAGTTGAAGGCTGATGCTGAAGCATACCTTGGCCAAGAGGTAAAGCAAGCAGTCGTAACCTGTCCAGCCTACTTCACTGATGCGCAGAGAAAGGCGACCAAAGATGCAGGGCGAATCGCCGGCCTCGAAGTTCTAAGAATTATCAACGAACCAACCGCTGCAGCATTGGCGTATGGTGTGGATAAGGAAGATGACCAAACCATCCTCGTCTTTGATTTGGGTGGCGGAACTTTCGATGTATCCGTTCTTGAAATTTACCAGGTAGATGGCCAACCTCAAATCGAAGTCAAGGCGACCGCAGGTAACAATCGCCTTGGTGGTGATGACTTTGATGAACGTGTCATCCATTGGTGCGTATCAGAATTCAAAAAGAGCAGTGGCATTGATCTATCCGGTGATGGACAAGCAATGAGTCGCCTCAAAGAAGCGGCAGAAAAAGCAAAGATTGAGTTGTCCGGAACTCAAACCAGCCACATCAATTTACCATTTATTACCATGAAAGATGGCAATCCTGAACACTTGGATATGAACCTCTCTCGTGCTCAGTTCGATGACCTCACAGCTGATCTTGTTGAGGCGACAATGAAGCCAACACAACGTGCAATGAAAGATGCAGGCGTCAAGCCAGGCGATGTTGACAAGATTCTCCTTGTAGGCGGTAGCACACGTATCCCTGCAGTACAAGTCGCCATAGAGAAGGAAACTGGGAAATCACCTTTCAAAGGAATCAATCCCGATGAAGCCGTAGCCATGGGTGCTGCACTTCAGGCGGGTATCATTGTTGGTGATGAAGGGGTAACAGATGTTCTCCTACTCGATGTGACTCCCCTAAGCCTCGGGATTGAAACCTTGGGTGGTGTTGCAACTCCAATGATTGAACGAAACACAACCATCCCCACACGTCGTTCTGAAGTTTTCAGTACTGCTGCTGACAACCAACCCGCAGTAGAAGTACACGTGCTACAGGGTGAGCGAAAGTTCGCCAAGGACAATGTTACACTGGGCAAATTCTTCCTCGAAGGGATTCCTCAAGCACCGCGTGGCATTCCCAAGATCGAAGTCACATTCGATATTGATGCAAATGGCATTGTCAGTGTGTCTGCCAAAGACATGGGTACGGGCAAGGAACAATCAATCCGAATTGAAAGTGCAACAAGCCTTTCTGAAGATGAGATTCAGCAGAAAATTTCTGAAGCAGAACAGTTTGCTGCAGAAGATGAGGGACGTCAGAAGAAGGTTGAATTACGCAATACCGCAGATAATATCGTCTATCAAACACGTAGAACTCTGAAAGAAGCTGGTGACAAACTCGAAGGTGAAGATACTTCAGAAGTTGAAGAAAAACTTACTGAACTTGAAGCCATGATTCGTACCGATGACCAACCAGTGTCTGATGAGGATCTTGATGAGGATGCAATCCAAGCCAAGGTTCAGGAATTGGAAGAGGCCATGCACGGAATTTCAGCTAAATTGTATGAGGCCGCGGCTGCAAACGTAGCTGAGGATGGCGATGGTGATCACACAGACATCGATGGCGACGATGTTGTCGACGCAGATTTCGAAGTTGTTGATGACGATAATGATGAATGATTACTCTGTAATCAATCTATGAAGCGTTCGAACGTGAATGCCCGTTGCTCCATTGGCAACCATCGCATTTGTTGAGGCACCCCATGCGGTCCCCGCAATGTCGAGGTGTGCCCAGGGAATTTGCTCACCGTCTCTTTCTTGAACGAATTGCTTGAGGAAACCGGCTGCAGTACAGGCGCCCCCCCATCGCCCCTTGCCTAAGTTCTGAACATCGGCTACTTTGGAACCAGTCATTTCCTTCTCAAAAGCAGGTAGCAAGGGCATCGGCCATGCAATTTCGTCCTCATTATTTCCTGCTGTATGGATTTGTGATGATAACGAATCATCATTTGACCACAATCCACTCGCTTCGTGTCCCAAGGCAACAACGCAAGCACCCGTCAAAGTCGCTAAATCAACAATGTAAGAGGGGTTGAGTTCACCGGCTTTCCACAAACCATCCGCCAACACATTGCGTCCTTCAGCATCTGTGTTTAGGACTTCAATCGTCTTTCCAGAGTAGGTGTCAATGATGTCACCTGGGCGGTATGCGCCTGCACTAGGCATGTTTTCAGCCATGCAAGTAATTCCATTCACCCGACCTTTATGGCCACTAGCATGAAGTGCAGCAAACAAACCGAAAACTGTTGCAGAACCATGCATATCGAATTTCATATCCTCCATTCCAGCTGATGGTTTAATGGAAATACCACCTGTGTCGAAAGTAATTCCTTTGCCCACAATACAAGGCACTTGCTCATTTTTTTGAACTCCCGGATTCAAGCGGAAAAATACCATGCAAGGTTTACGGTCACTACCTTTCCCAACAGCAACCACGCCATGCATTCCTTCCTTCTGAAGGCGGTCATAATCCCAAATTTCCACTTCAACATTCGCCTTACCTTTCGCCCATTCCAACGCACGTCGTGCATATTCTGCGGGATACATTACATTGGCTGGTTCATTTCCAAGTTCGCGTGCAAGATGTACTCCAGTTGCCACAGCCGAGGATGTTGCAATTGCTGCTGTCAGATCTGGTTGATGTCGAGCGCTGGCCTGACAAGTTAAGTTCCAATCGCCCTGATTTTCACCGTCCTCCTTCTGTTGATACTTGTCAAAAACATAATCTCGTAGAATCATTCCTTCGGCAAAGAGGGCCATTTTTGAAGTTGACCAACCAGTTGTAAATCGCACTGTAATTTCAGTCCCATGATCTTTGGAAAGATTCGCCAATGTCTTTGCGCCACCGTCTCTGCATGCCTTATCGCTGGGAGATTGACCCATGCCAATCAAAACAACTTGACATCCTGCCGTCCATACACCAAGTTGTTTCCCAACCTTGCCTGAGAAACTATCACTGGCAAGAGCTTCATTCACTAAACTTCGTTGTGTTCTCGAAAGGCCCGCTAGTGCATTGTTTGGAGCTTTGTCTATTCCCTCAAAAAGAGGTAGAATCAGAATATCGCCCACGCTGTTGAATTCGGTTACAGTTGCCTTCATGTTATCACTGAACCCTGCGATTCTTTTCGGATATACAAAGGATTGTATTCAAGAATCAGCCTTTTGGCACAATTTCTTGCACCTAAATAGTCAACAATTGCTATGAAGACGTTTATTTCGCCTTAACCCCGCAAATCCAATGGCTAAAACGGCCCAGATCGGAGACGCAAACGGAAGCCATCCCGCAGACATTCCATTTGTAATTTCAATCAATTCTTCCGGAATAGATTCATTCACCCAAATACTTGAATCAATGACACGTTTTTGATAATATAATTCAAAATGGCCGTCGGTTGTTAAACTTAGATTGGTTGTTTCAAGATTGACATGTGAGTGATTTGTTGCATTGACACTGAACAATCCCGAAGTCCACATGACTTCGCCCTGATCAATGTAACGTACGGTTGCATTTGCTGTAGTTGCTCGCCCTAAATTTTCAACTTCTAATTCGATTGAATCGCTATCGTAAACAAATGATGTAATCGATAGGCGGGCCCGCCAATACCAAATGTTGGTAATCAGATATCGCATTACATCCAACTCTTCACCTAAACGACTCGACAATGATTCAGCGGTTCCTAGCAACCATTGCTCATCATCCGTTTCAAACGTAAATGTGGGGAATCCCATGATGCCATATCCATAATCTCGACTTGTACCCGAGTTGGGGTACAAACCTTGGTTTGCATTTCGAATGGGAATGTCTGAAATATTTTCATGGATGTCATCTCGGATTCCGTGAAACAATTCCCAATCAATGGGCTGATCTGGGATGTAACCCCACGGATGCAGCATAATCCAGACACCGGTATGCATGGTAATATACAGATCCGCATCTGGAACGACGGTGTTCATGTAAATTGAATTCGCTAGAGTTTCTGCTTCACTGAATGGCCCTGAACCGGGTTGAGTTTCATCTTGTTCATTCCAATGGTGGTCATAGTTTCGATTCAGGTCAACTTGATTGATGTTCCACCGCGTATCGAGATCGTTCCCATCTGCATTGAGCATGACAAGGACGTGTAATTCAGTGGTTGTGAGAACATCGATGACTTCCTGATCACCAGCTGCCCACCCTTCGATGTAAAATTCCGCAGTTAGGAATGCAAGTTCCGTCCCCAAATGCTCATTTCCATGGTGACCTCCATCAATGTAAACGATGTCTTTTGAAGTTCCATCCGGTTTGGTTTCCTGACTCCAATCTGAGATTCGAACCACCCAGAGGTTCTTGCCAAGTTCGGTTTGTCCTGCGATGGCTAAATCCACAATTTCAGGATAGTCATCCGCCCATGCATTGACATCGATTGAGAGGGTTGTGTAGGTGTGATACCAGTGCTCCTGAACAATGTCGGGCTGCTGTGCTGATGCCATGGGTGCCGCAGAGGCGACTAGTAACATGGCGAGGACAGCAAGGATGCGCATCGCACCGTAGGTGCGGTCACGTTGATTTGAGGGTATGCCTCATTCGTCGAGCAGACAAGTCAGCAAAATCGGGAGGACGATGGAAGCATCAGATTCAATCACAAACTTTGGGGTTTCAACACCCAGTTTTTCCCAACTAATCTTCTCATTTGGGGGTGCTCCGGAATATCCGCCATAAGAGGGTCGGGATTCAGAAATTTGCGCGAACCATGCCCACAATGGAACATCTTCTCCTAGATCTTGTCTTAGCATAGGGACGACACAAATAGGGAAATCACCCGCGATTCCACCGCCCACTTGTAGGAATCCATTCGTGGGGTGTTGACGAATCCAATCTGCCATTGCCAGCATGTAATGGGTGCCACTGAGGACTGCATCTATCTTCACAGTACCATCGATGACCCTGGCAGCAAAGATGTTGCCAAGTGTTGAATCCTCCCACCCTGGAACAAACAATGGTAATTTGTGTTCAGCTGCTGCCAACAGCCACGAATCTCGTGGGTTGGCATCGGTGTCTACTTCCTGAATGAGTTCATAGAGGAATTCATGAGGCAACTTTCCAGTTGAGGATCCCCACAAAGAAACCAATTGGGATTCAACTTTTCGAATCGCATTTTCTTCCGGTAAAGTTCTATTGGTAATTCGATTTTTCAATTGGGATTCTTCAGCAGGTGATAAATCTCTCCAATTTGGGATATCACCATAATGTGAAGCCGCGATAAGGTGGAATAAATCCTCTTCCAGATTCGCGCCGGTACAACAAATTGCGTGAACTTTTCCTTGCCGAATTGCTGGTGCCAGACTTCGTCCGATTTCAGCGGTACTCATTGCACCCGCTAGAGTAACCATCAATCGGCCCCCTTCGTCAACGAATTCACAGAGTGACGACGAGCACCTCCTCAACTCGCCAGCATTGAAATGACGGAAATGGCGTTCAACAAAATCTCGCATTTCATCCCTCCATTACGAATCGATCCAATTCTGTTCTTTGAATCAATTTGATTGACGGTATTGCAGCAGTCAATTGCCCATGAATATCATCTGCAATTAGGGCTGGGTCAACACCACCACAAGTAAAACAGTCGACCGCCAATATTCCTTCATCGGCATAGCAATGTGCACTGACATGACTCTCATCGATGAGGACCACAGCAGCAAATCCAGGTGGACTTTTAGTTCCATCAAATTGCTCGACGTGGGCATGAACTTCCCTTGCCTTAGAACGCGAAACTGCAGATTGTAAAATACTGAGGACCCAGTTCCCCGAACCTTTGAAACCCGAATAATCAAGTGTGATATGGCGACCTTTTGGTTTCATGATTCGTCCTCCAATCGGCGAGCGAGATGAGCTGCCACAATTTTGGTAGCCAACATTGCTGCGGTAAATTCAGTTACGCGATTGTGCGGGTCTGGAACGATTTCACTGACATCAGCCCCAATCCACTGTATTCCAGATGCACTGGCGATTGTTTCGATTGTTTGAATGACTTGCCAAAAGGTGAGCCCCCCTGGAACGGGTGTTCCCGTTGTTGGAACATAAGCAGCATCCAAACCATCGATATCCAGCGTCAACCAAACGGGCCCTTCAATTTTAGACAATGTGTTCAACCAATCGAGCCAAATTTTTTCGCCCCCACACGGGTTTAGAACGTCCCTAGCCAACCAGGCATCAACACGCTGATCTTCAGACAAAAATTTCGCCTCTTCTCGAGCAAATGCTCTGATGCCAATCTGCAAAATTTTCCCCACACCCAAATCCAATGAACGACGTGCTGCGCAAGCATGACTATCCGGATCCCCTTCAAGTTCATCACGTAAATCAGCGTGAGCATCAATTTGAATCAATGTTAGTTCATTAAGATCTATTTTCTTCGCAATCGCCTGCATGATCGCGGGCAACATTCCATGCTCCCCACCTAAGATGACTGGGAAAGATGCTTCGTGTTGTGATACATAATTGGTAATCCCGGACAATTGTTCTTGCAAACTGCTTCCCTCACCATTCCAAGGTTGAGCTGTATGTAGATTGAAACCACAAGGCAAATCTTTGGGAAGAAGTGGGTCATATAACTCAACTTGAGACGAAGCCTGAATTGCTGCACTGGGTCCATCACATGTGCCCTGTCCATACGATGTGGTCAACTCATACGGAACGGAAAGAATGGTGACATCGGCGGGCCCTTCATTCTCGGGCAAGCCGAGAAACGTCCCCTCTACGGACTCGGTCATATTCTCAGCGCGTGGAATCAACCGTTTAATCGTGACGAATCGACTAGATGTACGCCCCTACGGGGCGGAAGCCGCCAACTGTTGAAATAGGTCCGCCTGCTCCCATGTATCATCCGGCGAGAAGCGAATTCGCTGTTGGAGGTCAAATAGATGGGAATGAGTCTTGCATCATTGACTGCCGCTATCCAGACCCATATCGACCCTGATATGGAGACCATGACTGCTGAAGGTATGGCTGAACATGCTCTCGGTTTTTTTGGATTTTATGACCGAATCATCGACAATGCCCTTGAACCGACGGATCGAAACTTGTTC